>NZ_JBFTLQ010000048.1:0-59807 GCF_056396525.1 Cupriavidus sp. 05T41 | reverse complement strand
GCCCCGGCCGCGCCCTGGCAGACCGCCGCGGCGGCCGGCGCCACCGTGATCCGCCTGCCGGATGCTGCCGGCCTGCCGCGCTGGCAGATCGCCTTGCCGGCCGAACAGGCGCCGCAGATGCAGGCCGCGCTGTCGGCCACCCTGCAGCCGGCGGATGCTGCCGTGTGGGACTGGCTGGACGTGCAGTCGGGCGTGCCGCGCATCGCCGCCGCCACGCAGGAACAGTTCGTCCCGCAGATGATCAACCTGGAACTGGTGGGCGGCKTCAGCTTCCGCAAGGGCTGCTACCCCGGCCAGGAGATCGTCGCGCGCAGCCAGTACCGCGGCACGCTCAAGCGCCGCATGTGGCTGATCCACGGCGAAGGCGAAGTGCCGGCCGCGGCCACCGAGATCTTCCGCCCCGAAGACCCCGGCCAGCCCTGCGGCATGGTGGTKAATGCAGCCGCCGCGCCGCAAGGCGGCTGGGACGGACTCGCCGAGCTGAAGATCGATGCCGCCGGCGGGGCCTTGCACCTGGGCAGCGCCACGGGCAGCCCGGTGCRGCCGGGCGAGTTGCCCTACGCGGTACCATTCGGCGAAGCGGCCTGAGCATCCGCCGGCGCGAGCGAGAGGCAGTCATGAGCGATCACCTTTACGTCTATTTCCGGGTGCCGGAAACCCTGGCCGAGCAAGCGCTGCCGCACTGGCACCGCTGGATGGAGACCGTTGCCGAGGCGGGCGGAATTGGTGGTACGCTCTTACGCAGGCCCGAGACGCGCGACGGCATGCAGACCTGGATGGAAGCCTATGCCGACGTGCCGCCCGCCTTCGACATCCTGCTCGACGGGCTGTGGCGGCAGAGCGGCCTGCAGCGCTTCGTCAGCGGCGAGCGGCAGGTCGAGCGGTTTGTCGACCTGGACCAGCTCTGAGCCGGCCTCGCCGCGCGGCGCAGCGCAAACCGGATACGCAGTGGACGTGCGGCGCACCTGCAGCGCGCGCGCCATGGATATTGTGATCGCAGTGAATGCAGCAAATGCAGTAAAGGAAGCACTATGTGCCTGATTCTGGTGGCCTGGCAATCCCACCCCGACTATGCCCTGGTGGTGGCCGGCAACCGCGACGAGTTCTACGCCCGCCCCGCGGCGCCGGTGCACTGGTGGGAAGATGCCCCGCAGGTGCTGGCGGGTCGCGACCTGGCTGAGGTGATCGGCGAGCCGGGCACGTGGATGGGGCTGGCCGGCGACGGCCGTTTCGCGGCCCTGACCAACTACCGCGCGCCGTCCGAGAAGCGCACCGAGGCCCGCTCGCGCGGCGAACTGGTGGCCKGATTCCTGCGCGGCGAGGACGATCCCCATAGCTACCTGTCCGGGCTGAAGCCGCGCGCCGGCGCGTACAACGGCTTCAACCTGCTGGCGAGCGACCTGCGCGAGCTCTGGTGGTACAGCAACCGCGGCACGGCGCCCTATCCGCAACGGCTGAAGGCGGGCCTGTACGGCTTGTCCAACGCCTTGCTGGACACCCCCTGGCCCAAGGTGGTCAGCCGAGTCGGCGCGCTGGCGGAAACGCTGGCGGCCGATACCGGCCAGATCGGCGCCAGCGCCGATCCCTACTTCGACCTGCTGGCCGACACGCGCCAGGCGCTGGATTTCGAACTCCCCCGTACCGGGGTGACGCCGGAATGGGAAAAGGTGCTCTCGTCGGCGTTTATCCGCTCGCCCAGCTACGGCACGCGCGCCAGCACTGTGCTGCGGGTGCGCCACGACGGCCGCTTCGAGCTCAACGAACGTAGCTTCGATGCCAGCGGCCGCACTGGCGAAGTCTCTTACCGCGGCCACCTGCGCGTGGMGCGCGACGCGGGCCAGGTACCCGCGCCCTGAGACGCGAGCGCCGGCCTGCGGCGCCACTCCCTGCCTGCCGGCCGGCGCCGGAACCCTCAGTACTGCCGCGCCTGCAGTGCCAGCGGCCGCAGCGCAGCGTCGAGCGCGCGGATCGCGCCGGGGTCGTTGCGCACGGCCAGCAGCCACGCATCGTCGAAGCCCCCGATCTCCAGCAGTTGCATGCCGTGCGGCGCCAGCTCGCGGTTGACATGGCTCAGGTAGAGGGCCGCGGGCTCCATATCGAAATCATTGTCGTCGCCACCGAGCGGAATGCCGTCTTCGTCGTAGAGATCGTCGACATCGATGGCGCGCACGCCGGCAGCGCGCAGCACCGCGAGCGCGGCCACGACCTGGGCGCCATGCGTGCTGAACTCGCGCCAGTCCACCTGCGCCAGGCAATGTCCCGCCAGCCAGGGATGGAGCCAGGCTGACAACAGGGCCTCGCCGGCCGGCGGATCGCCGACTGGCGCCGCGGCGGATTCGAGGGCGGGAATGRCATCGGCGAGGGCCTGGAGCAGGCGGGAACGGTTCTCTGGCATGGCGTGGACGGAAGCGGGCGCCACCGCAAGGCGGGCGGCAAGAAATCAAAGACCGCGATGATACCGCCCCGCGCGCCGCCGCTTCGTAGCTGGTACCAGGTACTAGGCGCCAGCAACGGCCGCTGGCGCGGACGGCGCGCGGGCACCGACCATCCAGCAGGCAGCGGTAAAGCGGACTTCGGCGCCATGCACATAAGGCGCGAAGGCGGCGCGGACGGTTTCGATGACCTGCGTGCGGGTGCGTTGGTCCGCCTCTTGCAGGATCAGGCCAACGGGACCGAGCCGGGTCAGGTAGCCGACCAGCTCGTTCTCGGGCAGGGTGCAGGCCACATCGATCGGACGGACATCGATCCCGGCCCAGCCGCTCTGCGCCAGGATGGCGCAGATCCGGTGCTGGTCGGCGAAGGCGAACTGTCCCGGCGCGCCCGGCCGGCGGGCGGGAAGGTTCGGCAAAAGCGGTGCCGCGGCGCGCTCGGCCGTCGTCATGAACGGATTCTCCGCGGCGCTCCGCCAGGCGACGAACCGCAGCCCGGCGTCGTCCCGCGCGGCTCGCCGCAGGTTGGCAAAGGCCCGGACCGCGTCATCGAAGAACATGACGCCGAAGCGCGAAATGATCATGTCGAAGCTTGCCGGCTCGAAGGCGTGGACCTGCGCGTTGGCGCAGATGAAGCTTGCCGGCATGCCTTCCCGTGCGGCGCGGGCCCGCGCGGCGGCGATCATCGGCTGCGAAATGTCGATGCCGGTGCAGCGGGCCGTTGCGCCGCGCAGCCGCGCAACGGCGAGCGTCGTGCTGCCCGTGCCGCAGCCCACGTCGAGCACCCGGCCTGCG
The DNA here is from genome assembly GCF_056396525.1 of Cupriavidus sp. 05T41. Lineage (NCBI taxonomy): Bacteria > Pseudomonadati > Pseudomonadota > Betaproteobacteria > Burkholderiales > Burkholderiaceae > Cupriavidus > Cupriavidus sp. 05T41. The sequence continues at coordinate 56,583 of NZ_JBFTLQ010000048.1, read as the reverse complement.
GTTCCGGCCGAGGCGGCTTCTTCGACGAGCAGGTCTTCKAACGGCCTGAACATAGCGTCCAGCGATGCCTGCGCCTCGACCCAGGCGCGCCCGGCGTGACCGTTCCAGAGCCTTCCCTGCTCATCATCAGCCTGCTGCATGACTTCCATGATCATCMCCCCTTTGCTTGCCTTCAAGTAGCGGAGGTTGCACTATACAAATTCAAGTCGACTTGAGGTCAAGAGGGTGAAAGATCCGGACATGAACCTGGACATAGCCGAGGTGGCGCAGCGATCCGGCGTGCCGGCCTCGACGCTGCGGTTCTATGAGGAGAAGGGGCTGATCGCCTCGATCGGCAGGCGCGGCCTGCGCCGCCTGTTCGGTCCCGGCGTGCTGGAGCGGCTGGCGCTGATCGCGCTGGGGCGCGCCGCCGGCTTTTCGCTGGACGAGATCGCGCTCATGTTCGCGCCGGACGGGCGCCCGCGCATCKACCGGCAGATGCTCGCGGCCAAGGCGGAGGAACTGGACAAGACGATCCGCAACCTGAGCGCCCTGCGCGACGGCCTGCGGCACGCCGCCGCCTGCCCCGAGCCGAGTCACCTGGAATGCCCTACCTTCCGCCGCATCCTGCGGGCTGCCGCGTCCGGCGCCATCGGAGCCCGGAGAAAGACGACCCCGCGGGCCGGTTCACCGGGCGGTCCGGTACGCCAGGCTAAGCGGCTTGGGCCAGCCTGACCGGCAGCGCCTCGCGCACCGCCTCGGCGACGATGCCCGCCAGCCGTGCGGCCGGCGCATCCAGTTCGTCATCCTTGCGGTAGAGCGCCAGCGCCAGCGCAGGCAGCCGCGGCAGCCCGCCCTCGCCCGCATCCCAGGCCCGGACCGATGACGGCAGGCCCATCGCCGTGCGGATCGTCAGGCCCAGCCCCGCGGCCGTGCCGGCCCACAGGCCGCCCAGGCCCGGGCTGGTGAAGGCCACGCGCCAGGCAATGCCGGCGCGATCGAGCGCGGCGGTGCCGGCCGAGCGAAAACGGCATGGCGGCTCGAACGCGACCAGCGGCAGCGGTTCGCCCTCGTGCCACGGCACGTGCGCGGCGGCGGGGCCAATCCAGCACATCGGCAACTCCGCCACGCGCTCCATATGCGGCATGCGCACGCCATCGTCCCACGCCAGCGCCATGTCCAGCCGGCCGGCGGCAACGCCGTCCAGCAGCTCGGCATTGCGCGCCACGCGCGCTTCGATGCGCACCTTCGGATGCGCGCGTGCAAAGCGGCCCAGCACCTCCGGCAGCAGCATCTCGCCGAAATCCTGCTGCAAGCCGAAGCGCACCCAGCCTTCGAGCGCCACGCCATGCACCGCGGAGGCGGCTTCGTCATTGAGCTCCAGCAGCCTGCGCGCATAGGCCAGCATGGTTTCGCCGGCCTCGGTCAGGGCCAGGCCGCGCCCGGCCTTGCGGAAGATCGCCGTGCCTGCCTGCTMCTCCAGCTTCTTGAGCTGCGCACTGACCGCCGAGGTGGAGCGGCCGAGCCGGTCGGCGGCCCGCGCGAAGCTGCCAAGTTCCATCCCCGCCACGAAGCTGCGCAGCACGTCGAGGTCGAAATTCACCGAAGCCATGTAAATCGTCCTGATATTTGGGATGTTCAGTAAAAAATTATCTGATATTCGGGATTATTTTCGACTGAGAGAATCGGGGCGTCAAGGCCATTCGTGCCGCTTCTTCCCAGGGGATTCCATGTCGCGCGCTTCATCTCCAGCCACTTTGCCCGCCGCCGCCCGGCCTGCGAGCCTGCCAGGTTCCCCACGCCACCAGCCCGGCCACCGCTGGAAAGTGCTGGCCACCGGCGTGGCGGCCAATGCCAGCTTTGCCGCCGCGTTTGCCGGCATCCCGACCACGGCCGTGCTGATGCGCAGCGGCTACCGGCTGGACGACGGCGAACTGGGCTTCTGCCTCGGCATGATGGGACTCGGCATCGCCCTGAGCGAGGTGCCTTGGGGCCTGCTGACCGACCGCTGGGGCGACCGGCGCGTGCTGCTGACCGGCCTGCTGGCCACCGCGCTGTGGCTGGGGCTGATGGCAGCGTCGATGGCGCCGGCGGCAAGCCATGTGCCGGGCCACGCGCTGCTGGCGCTGGGCTTGCTGGTGCTCGGCCTGCTGGGCGGCAGCGTCAACGGCTCCAGCGGCCGCGCGGTGATGGCATGGTTCCGCGAAGGCGAACGCGGCCTGGCCATGAGCATCCGCCAGACCGCGGTGCCGGCCGGCGGCGGCCTGGGCGCGCTGGCCTTGCCGTTGCTGGCGCAGGCCCTGGGCTTCGCCGCGGTCTACGGTGCGCTCGCCGTGCTTTGCGCGGTGACCGCGGTGTTTGCCTGGTGCTGGGTCCACGAGCCGCCGTCCGCGCAGCCGGCCAGCGGCCCGTCGCTTGTTGCCGGCCCGGGACGCGGCCCGCTGCGCGATGCGCGGGTCTGGCGGCTGGTGGGCGGCATGGGGCTGATGTGCGCGCCGCAGGTGGCCGTGCTGACGTTCGCCACGGTGTTCCTGCACGACTTCGGCCGCATCGGCGTCGCCGCCGCCGGCATGACGGTGGCCGCGGTGCAGACCGGCGCCGCCGTGATGCGTGTGTGGAGCGGCCGCTGGACCGACCGCCGCGGCAATCGGCGCGGCTATATGCGCGGTTGCAGCCTGGTGACCCTGTTCGTCTTTGCCGCGCTGGCCGCCCYGACCTGGCTCAGTGCCGCCGCGCCGGGCTGGCGCGCCCTGCTGCTGCCGGCGCTGATGGCCTGCCTGGTGCTGGGCGGCATCTGCGCCTCGGCCTGGCACGGCGTGGCCTTTACCGAGCTGGCCACCATCGCAGGCGCGGCGCGCGCCGGCACCGCGCTCGGACTGGGCAATACCTTTGCCTTTTCCGGTTTCTTCCTGGTACCGCTGGCGATCCCGGGGATGGCCGCCGGCTTTGGCTGGCCTGGTGTCTGGCTGGCGGCGAGCGCCTGCGCGCTGCTCGCCCGGCCGCTCTTCCCGCGCGCGTAACGCCGCTCAGCGCAGCGACTTGCGCATCTCCACGTGGGGAATGCCGACTTCGTCGAACGGCTCCCCGACCTGCTCGAAGCCCACGCGCGCATAGAACGGCGCCGCGTGGCTCTGGGCGCTGAGCACCAGTTCGGGATAGCCAAGCTCGACAGCCTTGGCCATCAGCGCCTCCAGCACCTTGGCGCCAACGCCGGTGCCGCGCGCCGCCTTGAGCACGGCCATGCGCCCGATATGGCCATCGGGCAGCAGCCGGCCGGTGGCCAGGGCACTGCCGTCCCCGGCCAGCGCCAGCGCATGCCAGCTCACGTCGTCCCATTCATCCCACTCGAGTTCCACCGGCACGCCCTGCTCTTCGACGAACACGGCGTAACGGATGGCGCGCGCGGTTTCGCGCACTTCGGACCAGGGAGCGAGGCGGATGGAAGTGGTCATGGTGTATCTGCTGCAGCAAAGGTGAGAGGCCGGCGGCAGGCAGGCCTGCCCGGGCGGCCGTCATGATACTACCCACGCGCGCAGACGGCTGGCGCGGCCGCCGCGCGGCCATTTCGGCGCACCCGGCGCGCCCGTCACGCAGCCGCGCTAGGGGTAATTCCCGATCGGCATTTCCGCGTCTAAATTTGTATGATGACCATATTACCTAATCACTTGAGACCGCCGTGTTCCAGAAAGTCCCGGCCCGCGCCCTGACCGATACCGTTGCCGAGCAGTTGCTCGAGAAGATCAATGGCGGTGCGTTCGCGCGCGGCGACAAGCTGCCTACCGAGGCCGTGTTGTCCGAGGAATTCGGCGTCAGCCGCACCGTGATCCGCGAGGCCATTGCCCGGCTGCGCCACGAAGGCGTGGTGGAATCGCGCCAGGGCAGCGGCGTATTCGTCACCGAGCAGGCGGGCATCCAGCCCCTGCGCATCGACTACACCGACATCGACACGCTGGAATCCGTGCTGCAGATCGTCGAGCTGCGGCGCGCGATCGAGGCCGAGGTAGCGGCGCAGGCCGCGCGCGGCCGCACCGATGCCAGCATGATGTCCATCGACGCCGCGCTGGCACGCATCGATGCCGAGGAAGCCGCCGGCGGCGACGGCGTGGCTGCGGACGTGGCCTTCCACCGCGCCATTGCCGAGGCCACCGGCAACCCTTATTTCCTCAAGACGCTGGCCTTCCTCAGCCAGTACCTGGAAACCGCCACGCGCGTGACCCGGACCAACGAAGCACGCCGCGCGGACTTCTCGCGGCAGGTGCGCGAGGAGCACCAGTCCATCGTCGCGGCAATCCGCGCCGGCGACGCGCTGGCCGCCCGCAACGCGGCCCAGACCCATATGTACAACGCGGCCCGGCGCCTGTCGCAAGGCAGCCAGYCGGACACCGGGGCCGACCTCGGTGGTGCCGCCCCGCGTGGTCCGTCCAACTGACCGCCGCCCTTTTCGCAGGAGTTCCCTCATGAGTAAATCGATTGGCGTCATCGGCCTTGGCGCGATGGGCAATGGCGTGGCGCATAGCCTGCTGCGCGCCGGCTTCAAGGTGCACGCCTGCGACCTGCGGCCCGAAGTGCTGCAGCGCTTTGCCGACGCCGGTGGCACGCCCTGCGCGAGCCCGCTTGAGCTCGGCCGCCAGTGCGATGTGGTGGTGACGCTGGTGGTCAACGCCGCGCAGACCGAAGCCGTGCTGTTCGGCGAGAACGGCGCGGCGGGCGCGATGCGCCCCGGCACGCTGGTGATCGCCAGCGCCACCGTGCCGCCGAGCTTTGCCGAAGCACTGGGCAAGCGCCTGGGCGAGGCCGGCATCCTGCTGCTGGACGCGCCGGTCTCCGGCGGCGCCGCCCGTGCCGCCAGCGGCGAGATGACCATGATGACCTCCGGCCCCGCCGAAGCCTACGCGCTCGCCGAAGACGTGCTGGCCGCCATGGCCGGCAAGGTCTACCGCCTGGGCAACGCGCACGGCGCGGGGTCCAAGGTCAAGATCATCAACCAGTTGCTGGCCGGCGTGCATATCGCCGCGGCCGCCGAGGCCATGGCGCTGGGCCTGCGCGAAGGCGTGGACGCCGACGCCCTGTACGAAGTCATCACCAACAGCGCGGGCAACTCGTGGATGTTCGAGAACCGCGTGCCGCACATCCTGGCCGGCGACTACACGCCGCTGTCGGCGGTAGACATCTTCGTCAAGGATCTCGGCCTCGTGCTCGACACCGCGCGCGCCAGCAAATTCCCGCTGCCGCTGTCGGCCGCGGCGCACCAGATGTTCATGATGGCCTCCAGTGCCGGGCATGGCGGCGAAGACGATTCCGCCGTGATCAAGGTGTTCCCCGGCATCGAGCTGCCGCCGGCCAAAGCCAGCTGAGGCCAGCTGAGGCCAACTGAGGCCAGCTGAGGCCATCTAAGGCCAGGCCAGACAGGTCCGCGCGCGGCCAGACGAAAGCCCGCGCGAGACGCCATGCAAGAGCGAACGAGACAAACGAGATGACCACGCCCAATCCGCCGCGCGCCCTGCTCKGCTGCATCGCCGACGATTTCACCGGCGCCACCGACCTCGCCAACACGCTGGTGCGCAATGGCATGCGTACCGTGCAGACCATCGGCGTGCCCGCCGGCGGCGCCACGCTGCCCGGCGTGGAACAGGCCGACGCGCTGGTGGTGGCACTGAAGTCGCGCACCATTCCCGCCGCCGACGCCGTCGCGCAATCGCTGGACGCGCTGCGCTGGCTGCAGGCCCAGGGCTGCCGCCAGTTCKTCTTCAAGTACTGCTCCACCTTCGACTCCACCGACGCSGGCAAYATCGGCCCSGTGGCGSAGGCGCTGCTSGMCGCGCTGGGCAGCGATTTCACCATCGCCTGCCCGGCCTTCCCGGAAAACGGCCGMACCATCTTCCGCGGCCACCTGTTCGTGGGCGACGCGCTGCTCAATGAATCCGGCATGGAAAACCACCCGCTCACGCCGATGCACGACGCCAGCCTGGTGCGCGTGCTGCAGCGCCAGAGCGAGGGCAAGGTGGGCCTGCTGCGCTACGACACCGTGGCGCGCGGCAGCRACGCCACCGGGCAAGCCATCGCCGCGCTGCGCGGCGATGGCGTGCGCATGGCCATCGCCGATGCGCTCAGCGATGCCGACCTGCATACGCTTGGCGAGGCCTGTGCCGGGCTGCCGCTGCTCACCGGCGGCTCCGGCCTGGCGCTCGGGCTGCCGGCCAACTTCCGCCGCGCCGGCCTGTTGCCCGAACGCGCCGACGCCKACCAGGTCGCGCCGGTCGACGGCCCGGCCCTGGTGCTGGCCGGCAGCGCGTCGAAGGCGACCAACGGCCAGGTGGCGCAGTGGCTGGCGCAGAACCGCCCCGCCCTGCGCCTCGATCCGCTGGCGCTGGCCGAAGGCGCGCCGCTGGTCGACGAGGCGCTGGCACTGATCGCCGCCCACCGCGAGCCGGTACTGGTCTACGCCACMACCACGCCCGAACAGGTCAAGGCCGCGCAGGCGGCGCTGGGCGTGGAACGTGCCGGACACCTGGTCGAGCAGGCCCTGGCCGCCATCGCCGCGCAGGCGAAGGCGCGCGGCACGCGCCGCTTCGTGGTGGCGGGAGGCGAGACCTCCGGCGCCGTGGTGCAGGCACTCGGCGTGCAGGCGTTGCGCATCGGCGCGCAGATCGCGCCGGGCGTGCCGGCCACCGTCACGCTCGAAGCGCAGCCGCTGGCGCTGGCGCTCAAGTCCGGCAACTTCGGCGGCGTGGATTTCTTCGACGAAGCGCTGCGCCAGCTGGGAGGCCAGGCATGAGCAAGGAAGCCGGCCTGCGCGAGGAGATCTGCCGCATCGGCGCAAGCCTCTACCAGCGCGGCTACACGGTGGGCAGCGCCGGCAATATCAGCGCCCGGCTCGACGACGGCTGGCTGATCACGCCGACCGACGCCTGCCTCGGCATGCTGGACCCGGCCGCCATCGCCAAGGTGGACAGCGCCGGGGCCTGGGTGGCGGGCGACAAGCCCTCCAAGACGCTGACCCTGCACCGTGCCATCTACGACAACAACCCGCAGGCCAACGGCGTGGTCCACACGCATTCCACCCACCTGGTGGCGCTGAGCCTGGCGGGCGCCTGGCAGCCGGACGACGTGCTGCCGCCGATCACGCCTTACTACGTGATGAAAGTCGGGCATATCCCGCTGATTCCGTATCACCGCCCGGGCGATCCGGCCGTCGCCGCGCGCGTCGCCGCGCTGGCCGCGGAAGTGCGCGGCGTGCTGCTGGCCCGGCTGGGGCCGGTGGTGTGGGAAACCACGGTTTCGCGCGCGGCTTTCGCGCTGGAGGAACTCGAAGAAACCGCCAGGCTCTGGCTGATGCTCAAGGACAAGCCCGATCCGCTCGACGAGCACGCCCTGGCCGAGCTGCGCGACACCTTCAAGGCGCGCTGGTAGCGCCAGGCCCGCACGGCGCGCGGCCAGGCCGGGCGCCGGCAGGAACCGATCACAAACCAAGCAGGACCGCTGCACCGCACGCCCGCCGCTGACGCCCGGGCCGCGGCAAGGACAGCGTTCGCCCGCGAGCCGCGCAACGGCCCGCGCAACCAGGAGACGACAATGACCACATCCACCGAGGCCTCCCGGGCAGCCATGCCCGGCGCCCCCAAGGGCGCCGCCAGCGCGCTMGACCACGACATCGAGAAGCGCGCCTACAGCAAGGTGTTCTGGCACATCATGCCCTTCCTCATGCTGTGCTACGTGATCGCGTATCTCGACCGCGTCAACGTAGGCTTCGCCAAGCTGCAGATGGCGCAGGACCTGGCCTTCTCGGAGACCGTGTTCGGCCTCGGCGCCGGCCTGTTCTTCATCGGCTATTTTCTCTTCGAGGTGCCCAGCAACCTGCTGATGCACAAGCTCGGCGCGCGCATCTGGATCGCGCGGATCATGATCACCTGGGGCCTGATCTCGGCGCTGTTCGTGTTCGTCAAGACGCCCACCACCTTCTACATCATGCGCTTCCTGCTCGGCCTGGCCGAAGCGGGCTTCTACMCGGGCGTGATCCTCTACCTGACCTACTGGTATCCCGCGCACAGGCGCGCCAAGATGATCGCGCTGTTCATGTCGGGCATTCCGGTGGCCGGCATGTTCGGCAATCCGCTGTCGGGCTTCATCATGGACGCCTTCCACGACTACGGCGGCATGCGCGGCTGGCAATGGATGTTCCTGCTGGAGGCCCTGCCCGCGCTGCTGATCGGCGTGGTCACGGTGTTCGTGCTCAAGAACGGCATCGACCAGGCGCCGTGGCTGGACGCCGACGAAAGACGCGTGCTCAAGCGCAATATCGAGGAAGACGCGCGCCAGGCCGATGCCTCGGGCACGGGCCACTCGCTGCGCGCCGTGTTCTCCGACCGCCGCGTGTGGTGGATGTGCCTGATCTACTTCTGCTTCGTCACCGGGCAATATGCACTGACCTTCTGGATGCCCACGCTGGTCAAGACCAGCGGCGTGCAGGGCAACCTCAATATCGGCCTGCTCAGCGCGATTCCGTTCCTCTGCGCCATCGTGGTGATGAACGTCCTCGGCCACAGCGCCGACGCCCGCCGCGAGCGCCGCTGGCACCTGATCGTGCCCTCGCTGATGGGCGCCGTCGGCTTTGCGATCGCGGCCTCGTTTACCCACAATACGGTGGTGGCCATCGCCGCGCTGTCCCTGGCCGCCGCCGGCGTGCTGACCTGCGCCCCGTTGTTCTGGTCGCTGCCCACCGCCTTCCTGTCCGGCGTGGCCGCCGCTTCCGGCATCGCGGTGGTCAATTCGGTGGGCAACCTGGCGGGCTTTGTGGCACCTTACATGGTGGGCTTCCTGACCGACCTCACGCACAGCACGCAGTCGAGCATGTATGTGCTGTCGGCCATGCTGGTGATCGGCGCCACGCTGGTCTGGCTGACGCCGGCGAAGCTGGTGAACCGCTGAGGCTCGCCACCAAGACAAGCACGACGAGACAACAACGCAATCTCTCCTGGAGTACCGCATGCCGCGCTTTGCCGCCAACCTCTCGATGATGTACACCGAGCACGCCTTCCTGGACCGCTTCGCCGCCGCCGCGGCGGACGGCTTCAAGGCCGTGGAGTACCTGTTCCCGTACGAGCACGCCGCCGCCGAGATCCGCGCKCGCCTGGATGCCAACGGGCTGGCGCAGGCGCTGTTCAACGCGCCGCCGGGCGACTGGAACGCCGGCGAGCGCGGCATGGCCGCCCTGCCCGGGCGCGAGGCCGAGTTCCGCGAGACCGTGGCCCGCGCGCTGCAATACGCTGCCGTGATCGGCAATGACAAGATCCACGTGATGGCCGGGCTGGTGCCCGCCGGCGCGGACCTCGCGCGCCATCGCGCCTGCTACCTGGAGAACCTGGCGTATGCCGCGCGCGCCGCCGCCGCGCAGGGCGTGACCGTGCTGATCGAGCCGATCAACGGGCGCGACATGCCTGGCTATTTCCTCAGCCGCCAGGACGACGGCCAGGCCATCTGCCGCGAAGTCGGCGCGGCCAACCTGAAGGTGCAGTTCGACTGCTATCACTGCCAGATCGTGGAAGGCGACCTCGCCGTCAAGCTCAAGCGCGACTTCGCCGGCATCGGCCATATCCAGATCGCCGGCGTGCCCGAGCGGCACGAACCGGACCTKGGCGAGCTGAACTATCCCTACCTGTTCGAGGTGATCGACAGCCTGGGCTACGACGGCTGGATCGGCTGCGAATACCGCCCGCGCGCCGGCACCTCGGCCGGGCTGGGCTGGCTCAAGCCCTACCTCAAGGGCTGAACGCTTCAAGGCGTCAAGCAAATCAAGCAAATCAAGCAACGCATGCCGCCCCCGGCGGCATAACCGGAAGACAAAGATGCACGTACTGATCACCGGCGGCGCGGGCTTTCTCGGCCTGCAGCTCGCCCGCCTGCTGCTCAAGCGCGGCTCCCTGGACATCGGCGGCAAGCCCGTCGCCATCGAAGGCCTGACGCTGCTCGACGTGGTCGCGCCGCCTCCGCTCGACGACGCGCGCGTGCGCGTGGTCACCGGCGACCTGTCGGACTCCGCCGTGCTGGCGCAGGCCATCGACGCCCGCACCGGCGCCGTGTTCCACCTCGCGGCCGTGGTCAGCGGCCAGGCCGAGGCGGATTTCGAACTCGGCATGCGCGTCAACCTGGATGCCGCCCGCGCGCTGCTGGAAACCTGCCGCGCGCTGCACCAGCAGCACGGCCACCGCCCGCGCGTGGTGTTCACCAGCTCGGTCGCGGTGTACGGCGGCACCCTGCCCGCCGTGGTACAGGACGATACCGCCCTCAACCCGCAATCGTCCTACGGCGCGCAGAAGGCCATCGGCGAACTGCTGCTGTCCGACTACAGCCGGCGCGGCTTTGTCGACGGCCGCGTGCTGCGCCTGCCCACCATCAGCGTGCGTCCGGGCAAGCCCAACGCCGCGGCCTCGTCGTTCGCCAGCGGCATCATCCGCGAGCCGCTCGCCGGCKAAGCCGCCAACTGCCCCGTCGCGCCGGATACGCCGCTGTGGCTGCTGTCCCCGCGCGGCGCCATCGCGGCGCTCGTGCGCGGCATGGAACTCGACGGCGAGGCCTTCRGCGAACGCCGTACCGTCAACCTGCCCGGACTGTCGGTCACGCCCAGGCAGATGGTGGCGGCGCTGCGGGAAGTGGCCGGCGATTTCGTCGCCGACCGCGTGACCTGGGAGCGCGATGCGCGCATCGAGAACATCGTCGGCACCTGGCCGGCGGCCTGGAATACGGCGCGGGCGCTGGCGCTTGGCTTTGTCGGCGACGACAGGTTCGAGTCGGTGATCCGCGGCTATATGGAGGATGCCGGGATCGCGGCGTGACCCCGTGAAACAGTCGGCTTCGCGGCATCAGCTTTGCGGCATCAGGTGCGCCGCGAAGCTGCCTTGCCGCCTTGCCACGGAAGCCGCGCCGGGCGCTGCTCAGCCCTCCGGCGTCACCACCTCGTAGCTCAGGATCTTCTCCCGCACCGCGCCCGGGACGGGTGTCGACTTGCGGCTCTCGGGATCGGCGCACACATAGACGATCTCGCCGGTGATCAGGTGCTCGTCGCCCCTGTACATCTCCACCCGGAACAGCATGCTCGAGCGCCCCATGCGGGCAATCCGGCCGCGGATGTCCAGCACATCGTCGAAGCGCGCCGAAGCGTGGTACTCCAGCGTCGACTTGACCACGAAGATATCCACGCCATGCGCGTGCAGCACGTCCTCGGGATAACGGATGCMCACGTCGCGCCAATACTCGGTCACGCAGATATCGCAGTAAGTCAGGTAGTGGGCATTGAAGACGATCGATTGCGGATCGACCTCGGCCCAGCGCACGCGCAGCGGCATGCTGTGGCGGAATTGTTCCTTGGCCATGCGGCTTGTCTCCTGGCGGCCGCGCAGCGGCCTGGGCCAAAGCGGGGCCTGGATGGTAAAGCGGCGCCGGCCCATGACGGGCCGGCGCCGTGAGGCTGCGGGCGCGGCAGCGCCCCAGTCGTCGATTATTGCGGCTTGTTCAGGCCCAGCTTGTCGATGATGGCCTTTTCCTTCTTCACCGTCTCKGCGGCGAAGCGGGCGTACTGCTCGCTGTTCATGTAGTACGGCTCCATGTCGAACTTGGCCAGCGACTCGCGGTAGTTCGGCATCTCCATGGCCTTCTTGAAGGCGTCATGCAGCTTCTTGACGATAGCCGGGTCGGTGCCCTTGGGCGCCACGATGCCGAACGGCGAAGTCTGCACGATGCCGATGCCCAGTTCCTTGAGCGTCGGTACGTTGGGGAAGCGCGCCGAGCGCTTCTCGCCCCAGGTCGACAGCAGGCGCAGCTTGCCGGACTCCACATACGGCGCCCAGGCCGGGGTATCGGCCACCGACATCACGTGGCCGCCCAGCAGGGCCTGCATCGATTCCGAGTTGCCCTTGTACGGGATATGCGAGAACTGCACGTTCTGCTTCATGGCGAGTTCTTCCATGGTCAGGTGCAGCGTGGTCATCGAGCCCGGCGAGCCGTAGGTGAGCTTGCCCGGATTGGCGCGCGCGTAAGCGATGTATTCCTGCATCGTCTTGATCGGCGAATCCACCGGTACCACCAGGCCGAACGAATAGCCGGCCAGGTTGATCACGTAGCTCAGGTCCTTGACMGGATCCCAGTTGATCTTGGTGGTGTACGGCAGGCGGTAGACGGGCATGGCGACCTGCGCCAGCGTGTAGCCGTCCGGCTGGGTCGATTGCATCAGCTGGGCCGGCAGCACGCCACCCGCGCCAGGCTTGTTCTCGATGATCACCGGCTGGCCGAGGATCTTGGAAGCGTTTTCCGCCAGCACGCGGAACGGCAGGTCGGTCGAGCCGCCGGCGGTATAGCCGATGATCAGGCGCACCGGCCGTTGCGGGAATTTGTCCGCCTGTGCCTGGGCGGGCGCGCTGGCCAGGCCCAGGGATGCCGCGGTGGCGGCGAGCACGCCCGCATGGGCGAGGAATTGGCGGCGTTGCATGAGTCTCTGTCTCCTATTGCTACGGTTGCTACTGTTGCTGTTGCTATTGCTATTGCTTCTTCTGCTTCTGCTTCTGCTTCTGCATCTACTTCTGATTCAAGCGATACGCCTGGGGCCCTGCGGGTGAAGCCGGGCCATCGGGTTTTGCGGCCGCGTCCTGATGGCTGCCAGCGGCAGCCCTGCTCAAGCGTGGCCGAAAGCGGTACGCAAGGCAGCGACGGCATCCGCGTGGGCGCCCGCCACCGCCGGGACGAAACGTCCCAGCTTGAAGAAATCATGGATCATGCCCGGGTAGTCGGCCAGTACCGCCGGCACGCCCGCGGCACGCAGCTTGGCCGCGTAGGCCACGCCTTCATCGTGCAGCGGGTCATAGCCGGCCACGGCGATCCAGGCCGGGCAGCAGCCTTGCACATCGGCGCCGCAGCCGCCGCCATCGAGCGGGGCGAAGCGCCAGTCGTCGCGGCTGGCCTCGTTATCGAGGTACTGCGAGAAAAACCACTGGATCATCGGACCGGTCAGCAAGTAACCCTCGGCCAGCGCACGGTGCGAAGGCGTGTCCTGACGCGCACTGGTGCCGGGGTAGACCAGCATCTGCAGCACGGGCGCCAGGCCAAGGTCGCGCGCGTGCACGGCGCAGGCCGCGGCAAGCGTGCCGCCTGCGCTGTCGCCGCCCAATGCGATGCGGGCGGGGTCGGCGCCAAGGCGGGCGGCTTCGTGGAAAACCCACTGCATGACGTCGAACGCGTCGTTGGCCGCATAGGGAAACTTCCACACCGGACCGAGCCGGTAGTCCACCGACAGCACCATGCAGTCGCCGTGCGCGCAAAGCAGGCGGCACAGCGGGTCGTGCGAATTGACGCTGCCAACCGTAAAGCCACCGCCGTGGAAGTACAGCAGCAGCGGCAGCGGCTCGGCCCAGCTGGCCGCGCGCGGCGCGTACAGGCGCGCGGGGATCTCATAGCCATCGCGCGCCGGCACCGTCAGGTTTTCCACGCTGTGCACCGGCAGCGGCGCGATATCCATGATGGGCGCGCTCTTCTCGTACGCGGTCTTGGCGTCGATCGGGTCCAGCTCATGGATGCTGGGCCGCTTGACTCGCCCGATCAGCTCCAGCAGCGCCGCCACCTGCGGATCGAGCGCAGCCGAAGGCATGCCGGGCATGGCAGGCGCAAGCTGGGCGGACCCGGTTGGCGAGGCAGGAGCAGCGGTCATAGGCGGTCAGTCCAGGGTTGGCAGACTTCCGGCGCGAGCCGGAGGTCGGAATCCGGGCGATGCGACCCGCCCGGGTTCGAATTGTGAACGATCGTTCGATTTTAGTATGATTCCAGATGTTTCGGCAGCAAAGCAATGGAAATTTCCCCGGGGCTGGTCAGCCCGGCACGTTTTGCGCGATCATCGACCATCGTCAAACAATAAGACATCCTCACCGACGGAGACAGCATAGATGGCCTTCATTTATTACCTGACCCACATCCACMTGGACTTCGGCACCATCGGCCAGCTCAAGGCAGAGTKCGAGCGCATCGGCATCCGCCGCCCGCTGCTGGTGACCGACAAGGGCGTGGTTKCCGCCGGCGTGGCGCAACAGGCCATCGATGCGCTGGGCGGCCTGCCCCATGCCGTGTTCGACGAAACGCCTTCCAACCCGACCGAAGCCATGGTCAAGAAGGCCGCGGCCCTTTACCGCGAAGGCGGCTGCGACGGCCTGGTGGCGGTGGGCGGCGGCTCGTCCATCGACCTGGCCAAGGGCATCGCCATCCTGGCCACTCACCCCGGCGAGCTGACCACCTACGCCACCATCGAAGGCGGCAGCGCGAAGATCACCGAGAAGGCCGCGCCGCTGATCGCCGTGCCCACCACCTCCGGCACCGGCAGCGAAGTGGCGCGTGGCGCCATCATCATCCTGGAAGACGGGCGCAAGCTCGGCTTCCACTCCTGGCACCTGTTGCCGAAATCCGCCATCTGCGACCCCGGCCTCACGCTGGGCCTGCCCGCGGGCCTGACCGCGGCCACCGGCATGGACGCCATCGCGCATTGCGTGGAGACCTTCCTCGCCCCCGCCTTCAACCCACCCGCCGACGGCATCGCGCTGGATGGCCTGGAACGCGGCTGGAAGCATATCGAGCGCGCCACGCGCGACGGCCAGGACCGCGACGCGCGCCTGAACATGATGAGCGCCTCGATGCAGGGCGCGATGGCCTTCCAGAAGGGACTGGGCTGCGTGCATTCGCTGTCGCATCCGCTCGGCGGCCTCAAGATCGACGGCAGGACCGGCCTGCACCACGGCACGCTCAACGCCGTGGTGATGCCCGCGGTGCTGCGCTTCAACGCCGACGCGCCCGGCGTGGTGCGCGACAATCGCTACGCCCGCCTGCGCCACGCCATGGGCCTGCCCGAGGGCGCCGACCTGGCCCGGGCCGTGCACGACATGACCGCCCGCCTCGGCCTGCCCACCGGGCTGCGCCAGATGGGCGTCACCGAGGACATGTTCGACAAGGTGATCTCCGGCGCGCTGCTGGATCATTGCCACAAGACCAACCCGAAAGAGGCCAGCGCGGCGGACTACCGGCGTATGCTGGAGGAATCCATGTAAGTAKGGCGGCGGGCCGGCCAGCCAGGCGTGCAGGACCGCCGTGAAGATCCAGTTTCATCCAGGTTCATTCAGCTTCATCCCACCAGCACGGAGAGAAGTTATGACAGGGGAACACCTGCAGGTCTTGCACGGAGACATCACCCGCATGGAGGTTGACGCCATCGTCAACGCCGCCAACAGTGGCCTGCTCGGCGGGGGAGGCGTCGATGGCGCCATCCATGGCGCCGGCGGGCCAGCCATCATGGCTGCCTGCCGCGGCATCCGGGAAACCAAGGGCGGCTGTCCCACCGGACAGGCGGTCATCACCACCGGCGGCCTGTTGCCCGCGCCCTATGTGATCCACGCGGTCGGCCCGGTCTGGGAAGGTGGCGACAACAACGAGGATGCCCTCCTCGCCAGTGCCTACCAGTCCAGCGTGGCGCTGGCCGCCCAGCACAAGCTGCGCACCATCGCCTTTCCCAATATCAGCACCGGCATCTACGGCTTCCCGCGCGAGCGCGCCGTCGACATCGCCATCGACGCGGTGCGCAAGGCGCTGGCCTCTGCGCCCAGCATCGAGCAAGTCAGTTTTGTCTGCTTCGATGATGAGAACTACAGGCTCTACCGGCAGCGCCTGAGCTGAAGCCGGCCGCCCTGCGCGCGCGGCCATGCGCGCGCAGGCGGCTATGCAGCCACCACTCCCTCCAACGCCCGGCTCACCGCCGCCTGCGCATGCAGCGCGGTGGTGTCGAACACCGGCAGCGGCACGTCGTCCTGGCCGATCAGCAGCGCGATCTCGGTACAGCCGAGGATCACGCCGCCAGCGCCCTGCGCGCGCAGGCCGTCGATGACGCGCTTGTACGCCTCGCGCGAGGCTTCGCGCACCACGCCGTGGCAGAGCTCGTCGTAGATGATGCCGTGCACCAGCGCGCGCTCCTCCCGGCCGGGTACCACCGCCTCGATGCCGTGCTTCTCCAGCATGCGGCCGCGGTAGAAGTCCTGTTCCATGGTGAAGGCGGTGCCGAGCAGGCCCACACGCATGATGCCGGCATCGCGCAGCGCTTGCGCGGTGGGGTCGACGATGTGGAGAAAGGGAATGTCGAGGGCCGCTTCGATGGCGGGTGCAACGCGGTGCATGGTGTTGGTGCAGAGCACCACGAAATCCGCGCCGGCGGCCTGTACCTGCAGCGCAGCTTCCTGCATGCCCTCGGCAAGCTCGTCCCAGCGTTCGGCATGCTGGAGCGCCTTGACCTGCTCGAAACTGACCGTGACCATGACGCTGCGCGCGTTGTGGTGGCCGCCGAGGCGCCGTTTCATGTCCTGGTTGATCAGCCGGTAGTACTCGGCCGAGGACTCCCAGCTCATGCCGCCGATCAGTCCGATGGTTTTCATCTTGCCCTTCCCTGCGCACCCGGCGCTGTCCGAATCGGGCCACTGTAGCAGGCGGCGGCGCCCCGCCCCATGCACAGTGGCCGGCATTGCGGCCGGGCCAGCGCTGCCAGGCCGGCCCGGCCGCCCGGCGCTCAGGGCAAGGCGCTGCGGATCAGCAGGTTGATGCGCTCTGGCTGCTCGTGCACCACCCAGTGGGTGCCGTCGGGGATACGTTCGAGCCGCATGTCCGGCACGAACTGCTCGAGCCCGTCCAGCAGGCTCTTGGGCAGCGCGGTATCGCGCTCGCCCCAGATCACCATCGTGGGCACCCGCACCGTGAAGGCGGCCGGATCCAGCTTGGAGATATCGGGCGGCGTTTCGCCAGGGCCCGGCGGATGCATGGGCGAGGCGCGATAGTAGTTGACGCCGCCGGTCAGCGAGTGCGATCCGGCCGCGCCCGGCTGCGACCAGGCCGCGTGGTATTTTTCGCGGGTTTCGCCGCTGAACCAGGGCGCCGGCTGCTTGCCCTGCCCGTGCAGGAAGCTCTCCAGCCTGGCGAAGCCGTCCGCGGCCAGCGCCTCTTCCGAGCCCGGCTGGCGCAGCCAGTTCATATAGGCCGATGCGGCCTGCTGCTCCGGATTGCCGACCAGCGCCTTGGCGAACAGATAGGGATGCGGCGAATTGATGATGACCAGCCGCTCGACCAGTTGCGGGAACTGGATGGCCAGGTTCCAGCAGATCGCCCCGCCCCAGTCATGCGCCACCACCACGCAACGCGAATAGCCCAGCGCGTTGACCAGTTGCACCAGGTCCTCGACGATGTGGCGTGGCCGGTAAGCCTCCACCTCGGCCGGCTTGCTGGACAGGTTGAAGCCGCGCAGGTCCGGCGCCACCGCGAAATGGGTCTTGCCGAATTCGGCGAGCTGGGCTTCCCACTCGAACCAGAATTCCGGGAAGCCGTGCACGAACAGCACCAGCGGCTTGCCCCGCTCGCCCGCGCTGGCGTAATGCAGGCGCGTGCCGTTGGGCAGGGTGGCGAACTGCAGGTGACGAATGACTGCAGGTTTGGTCATGGATTCCTCCCTTGCCGCGATGGACGATTGTCTGTGACTGCCGCGCCGGAAGCGGATGCCCGCCGCCGGCGCTCCAAAGGATAGCCTCGCTGCGTTGCCGCCCCGGTTACCCGCGCAGCGCCGCCACMAGCCCCGCGCGCACCTCTKGCTTGTCGCTGAACGGGTCGCTGGGGTTGCGCTGGTTGATGATATCTTCGAAACGCTGCTGCACGGGAGCCAGTTGCTGCGGATGCGAGTAGATATAGAAGCCATTGTCGCGGATCGCGTCGAAGGTGATCTGCGCCACTTCCGCAGCCGTCACCTTGCCCGAGCTGACCGCCTTGTCCGACATGGCCTGCGAGACCAGCTGCGAGCGCGTGAGCGGGCCCTCGTTGGCCAGGTCCGCCGGGCKGTTGCGGCCCGACTTGGTGATGCCGGTCGGCACGAAATACGGGCACAGCACCGAGCAATGGACCTGCTCGCTGACCAGGCTCAGGTCCTGGTACAGCGATTCCGACAACGAGACGACCGCGTGCTTGGACACGTTGTACACGCCCATCGCCGGCGGGCTGAGCAGCCCGGCCATCGAGGCGGTATTGACGATATGGCCTTCGAACGAAGGATCCTTCTCTGCCGCGGCCAGCATCAGCGGCGTGAAGATGCGCACGCCGTGGATGACGCCATAGAGATTGACGCCCAGCACCCACTCCCAGTCGCGCTCGGAGTTTTCCCACATCAGGCCGCCCGCGCCCACGCCCGCGTTGTTGAACAGCAGGTTGACCTGTCCGAAGGCGGTCATCGCGGCATCGGCCAGCGCCTGCACCTGTTCGGCCTTCGACACATCCACGCGCACGCCGATCACCTGCACGCCCTGGGCCTTGAACTCGGCGACCGTGGCGTCCAGCACGTCCTCCTGCACATCGGCCAGCACCAGCTTCATGCCGAGCCCGGCACCGATCCTGGCGAACTCCTTGCCGAAACCGGATGCGCCGCCAGTGATMACTGCCACTTTGCCCTGGAATTGCTTCATGTTGTCTGCCTCTCGTTGATACGTTGTCGTATTGGCATTGCTGCGATGCCTTCCCTGTGCGCCGCCGGCCTTAGCCGGCCCGCCTGACTTCGTAACCCTGCCGCGGGAAATGCACGTTGACCGCGCCGGCGCGCGGGTCCTGGCGCCGCAGCACGGCACGCTGCGCGTCCAGCGCCACCAGCACGCCCGCCACGGGATCGCGCGCGTAGTCGGTCGGTGTCACGGTGACCGCTTCGCCGGCCTCGAAGCCTGAGCCCGCGGACACGCTGCCGGGCTGCGCCACGGGATCGGCATGCTGCGCCACGTCCAGCGCCGCGCCGCTGTCGATCACGCGCACCTTGCCGTGGCCGAAGGCCTGCATGCGGGCATACCAGGCCTGCACGGCCGGATACGCGTCGAGCAGCCTGGCCAGCTCGCTGGCGCGGCGGATAAACCAGACGTTGTGGTAGAGCGAGAAGTCCGCCACCGACAGCGCCGGCCCCGCCACGTGGGCCACGCCTGCCTTGAACTGCTGCTCGAGGCGGCCGAAGGTCTCGTGCAGCAGCGCGATGGCCTCGGACAGCGGCATGCGCAGGCCGTTGCCGTCGCCGCGCATGGCCTTGCGGTCCGCCGTGAATGCCTGGATCTGCGCGGGCGTGAGATGGCCAAGCATGCTTTGCGCGCCGGCCGGCTGGAACAGGTAGGTGACGGCGACGGTAAACAGCGCCGTGTCGAGCCAGTGCGCGGCGATGCGCGCCGCGGCCGCCTGCCCGGCGGGATAGAGCGCCGGCGCCGGCGCCGGCGCCGCGGCGTCGATCACCTCGCAGATMAGCGCGGAGTCGCAATAGATGTCGGCGCCGACCTGCAGGATCGGCGTGCGGCGGTAACCGCCGGTGAGCGCCACCACATCGGGCTTGGGCAGGATCGGCGGGATTTCCACCGCMTGCCAGTCCAGGCCCTTGGCACCCATCAGCAGGCGTACTTTTTCGGAGAACGGCGAGGTTGCGTACTGGTGGAGGATGAAGTCTGCCATGTTGTCGGTGATCGCCCCGTGTTTGTCTTGCCGTGGTTGCCTGTGATTGCCTGCGCGCAAGGGCGCCGGCGGTTGCCCGTCAGCGCCCTGCCTGCTTCAGCGCCTTGAGCGCCATGTTTTCCACCAGCGCCGGCGCGAGCAGGCGCAGCCAGAGGCCGAAGCGGCCCTTGGCGGTCATCACCAGTTCGCGCTTGCGCGCGGCCATGGCGCGCAGCATCTGGTGCGCGCACTCCTGCGCGCTCATGGCGCCGTCCTCGCGCAGGCGGCTTTCGCCGAGCGCGCGCCCATCGGGGCCGAAGCCGTTGATGCGCGTGTCGGTCGCCACCACGCCGGGGAAGACCACGCATACGTCCACGCCGGTGCCGCGCAGTTCCGCGCGCAGCGCCTCGCAGAAGCCGGCCAGCGCGAACTTGCTGGCCGAATACGCGGTGCGGCCCGGCACGCCGATCTTGCCGGCGAGACTGGACACCGCCACCATCAAGCCACCGCGCGCGCGCAGGTKCGGCAGCGCCTCGCGCGTGCACCACATGGCACCGAAGTAGTTCACGCGCATGACCTGCTMGTAGTACCCGAAATCCGACACCTGCTCGAAATACCCATGGGCGGACACGCCGGCATTGTTGACCAGCACGTCCAGCCCGCCGAAATGCCCGACCACGTCGGCCACCAGGTGCCGGCAGGCCGCTTCGTCCGACACATCGACGCGCCAGACCGCCGCCTCGGCGGCCGGGCACTGGCGGCGGATGCGCTCGGCCAGGGCGTCGAGCATGTCCACGCGGCGTGCCGCCAGGGCCAGCCGCGCGCCCTGCCGCGCCAGCAGCATGGCCAGCTCCGCGCCGATGCCGTCCGAGGCGCCGGTAATCAGCACCACCTTTCCCGTGAAGGATGCGAGGGCGGCCATGGTCTCAGTCCAGCAGGTCGGGCTGTTCCTTCACGATGCGGGCGTACAGCGGCTGGAACTGGAACCAGCCAGCCTGCGCCGTGCCGACGATCGAATACGCCTGGCGCGCCGCGGCGTCCGAGATCATCTTCAGCGGCGCATTGGTGCGCGCGGCGGCGGCTTCGGCCAGCAACTGCACCTGGCACGAGCGTTCCATGGTGATGAACCACCACGCGGCCTCGTCCACCGTCTTGCCCACGGTCAGCAGGCCGTGGTTCTGCAGGATGGCCGCCTTGTTGGCGCCGAGCGCATTGGCGATGCGCTGGCCTTCGTCCAGCTCCACCACCACGCCGCCGAATTCGTCGTAGACCGCGTGGTCGCCATAGAAGGCGCACACGTCCTGGGTCAGCGGATCGAGCGGGCGCCCCAGCGTGGACCAGGCGCGGCCGTGCGTGCTGTGCGAATGCGCGGCGGCCACGGCGTCCTCGCGGGTCTGGTGCACGCGCGAATGGATGGCGAAGGCCGCGGCATTGACCGGGTAGTCGCCCTCCACCACATTGCCGTGGTGATCGCAGCGGATCAGGTTGGACACCTTGACCTGGCTGAAATGCACGCCGAAGGGATTGACCCAGAAGGTGTCGGTGAACTCGGGGTCGCGCGCGGTGATATGGCCCGCGACGCCTTCGTCGAAGCCGAACTTCGAGAACAGGCGGAATGCCGCCGCCAGCCGCTGCTTGCGGTGCAGGCGTTCCTCGGCCGGGGTGTCGAACTTCGGCGGGCGCGGGAGCACACGGTACTTGGCCTTGACCTCTTCGGACAGGCCGGCGGCCATGTCGTCCGGGTTGTCTTGCGGCATGGTGTTTTCTGCCGGGGCATTCATGGGGAGTCTCCTTTTTTTGTTTGGCGGCCGGACCGGGCCATGCCCGGGACGGCCGAAGGCACCTTGCCGGCTTACACCAGCTTGACCAGCTGCTTGCCGAAATTCTTGCCCTTGAGCAGGCCCATGAAGGCCTCGGGCGCGCTGGCCAGCCCCTGCGCCACGCTTTCACGGAACTTGAGCTTGCCCTGCGCCACGGCGGCGCCCAGTTCCTGCAATGCCTGCGGCCACACGTCCATGTGCTCGGACACGATAAAGCCTTCCACGGTCAGGCGCGATACCAGGATCAGCTGCGGGTTCTTCAGCGGCATCGGCTGGCCGTCGTAGCCGGCGATCATGCCGCAGACCGCGATGCGGCCGAAGGCGTTCATGCGGGCCAGCACGGTGTCGAGGATCTCGCCGCCCACGTTCTCGAAGTAGCCGTCMACGCCATCCGGCGTGGCTTCCTTGAACATGGTGTACAGCTCCTTGCTGTCCTTGGCGGCTTTGTAGTCGATGCAGGCRTCGAAGCCCAGYTCMTTCACCACGYAGTCGCACTTGKCCTKGCCGCCGGCGAWGCCSACCACGCGGCAGCCCTTGAKCTTGGCGAGCTGGCCCACCACGCTGCCGACCGCGCCGGACGCGGCGCTGACCGCCACGGTCTSGCCAGCCTTGGGCGCGATGATMTTGTTCAGGCCATACCAGGCCGTCACGCCCGGCATGCCGACCGAACCCAGGTAGGCCGACAGCGGGATATGGGTGGTATCGACCTTCTGGATGCCGGTGCCGTCGCTCACGCCGAGTTCCTGCCAGCCGAGCATGCCGACCACCTTGTCGCCCACGGCGTACCTGGCGTTCTTCGACGCCACGATCTCGCCCACGGTGCCGCCGATCATGACTTCGCCCAGCGGCTGCGGCGTGGCGTAGKACTTGCTGTCGTTCATGCGCCCGCGCATATACGGATCGAGCGACAGGTAGTGGTTGCGCACCAGGACCTGGCCTTCGGCCAGTTCGGGCACCGGCGCTTCTTCCAGCCGGAAATTGTCGGGCGTGACCGCGCCGGTGGGGCGCGAGGCCAGGACGATACGCTTGAAGGTGTTCGACATTTTGGCTTCCTTACGGTGAAATGGACAAGGACACGCGTCCTTTGTCGTTCGTTGTTCTGGTGGACCGTCGCTACGCAGTTGCCGGACGGCTTACTTCATCAATGCCAGCGCCAGGGCCCGGTACGCGCGATGCGTGACAGGATCGTTGGCGCCGTTGGCGGCAATCGGGTGCGAGGCGTAGCGCACGATGGTGAGTTMCGCCCTGGGATCGACATAGATGCGCTGGCCGTGGATGCCGCGCGCCTCGAACACGCMGTGGTCGTCGTTCGAGACCCACCACATCGAGCGGTAGCTCCAGCCTGGCAAGGTGGCATAGCCGGCCTTGGCGAACTTGGCCGGGTCACCGCCGCCGCGGATATCGGCCACGACCTGCGCCGGGATGATCTGCTGGCCGTTGAAGCGGCCGTTGTTGCGCATGGTCTCGCCGAAGCGAGCCAGGTCGCGCAGCGTGGTGTTGAGCCCGCCGCCGCCGGATTCGCTGCCGACGCTGTCGACCATGAAGTAGGCATCGTTCTCGGCGCCCATCTTCTGCCACACCCGCTCGGACAGCAGCCTGGCCAGCGGCTGCCCGGACACGCGCTTGACGATCCACGCCAGGACTTCGGCATTGACGGTCTTGTAGGCGAAGGCCTGGTCGTGCTCGCCTTCCTTCTTCAGCGTGGCGAGGAACTCATAGAACGTCCCGGGGCCGCGATAGCCCGGCTCGCGCGGCATCATGCCGCCGGCGCGGCTGTAGTCCCAGATCTCGGCCTTGGGGTCGGCATAGTTCTCCGAGTACTTCACCCCCACGGTCATGTCCATCACCTCGCGCACGGTGGCGTCGCCGTAGGCGGTGCCCGCCATCTCCGGCAGGTAGCGCGTGACGGGCGCGGCGGGATCGAGCTTGCCGTCGGCCACCAGCATCGCCGCCAGCGTGCCGACGAAGGACTTGGTCACCGACATGGCGATGTGCGGCGTATGGTCGTCTAGCGCACCGAAATACTTCTCGTAGACGACGCGGCCCTTGTGCATCACCAGGATGCCGTCGGTGTAGGTCAGCCCCAGCATGTCGGCGAAGGTGCGCCGCGTGCCGTCGGCATCGGTGAAGGGCGTGCCGCCGATGTCGCGCTCGGCGCGCGGCAGGGCCGACGCGGGACCGCGCCCGTGCCAGACCGCCGCGGTCGGCACCAGCTCGCGAATATGCGAGAAGCTCCAGCGTGTGCGCGGGAAGCCATTGCTGGCGGGAGCGAAGCTGATGACCTTGTCCGGCACCGGCGGAAAGCCCTGCATCCAGCCCGCGGTGACGGGATCGGTGGCGGCGGCATCCGGGAACACCGGCACGGCCTGCGCCACCGGAGCGGCGACCGGCGCGCCGGCCGCGGGAACAGGGGCATTCTGGGCTTGGGCCGGCTGGTACATGGCAAGGGCTCCTGCGCCGCACGCGGCGAGTACGGTCAGTCTCAGGCGCCGCGCGGCGGCGATCCGTTCAAACAGCATCTTGTCTCCGTTTTTTTGGTTTTATAGCTGCTGCGTGCCGGCTTTTCCCACCGGTCTTGACATCCTCTGCTCACCCCTCCGAAGGTTCGGGCATCACAGGCAATGCGGACTCAGCCGTCAGCGCCGCTGTCCGATGCGCCGGCGGACGCGCGCTGCGGCGGCACGCGCTTGACGTACTTGAACGTGCCCGATCCGCGCGATACGGTCTTGCCGTCCTCGTCGACGATCTCCGCCTCGCAGAACGCCATGGTGCTGGTGCGGTGCACGCACACGCCGCGCGCGCGCAGCCTGCCCCGGCCCGGTGCCATGAAGCTGGTCTTCATCTCGATGGTCACCAGGCCACGGCCCTCGGTGTCGGCGCCGCGCCCGGCAATGGCCATCGCCACGTCGAGCAGCGTCATCAGCACGCCGCCGTGGGCCATGTCCCAGCTGTTCTGGTGCCGTTCTTCGAGCGCCAGCTCGATTTCGCTGCCTTCCTTGTCCATGCGGTTGCACAGCACGCCGAGCGAGGCGAGGAAGGGAATCTTGAGGGGAAAGCCGTTGGTGTCGGTCATGGTTCGTTAGTGATGCGTGAAACGATATCGGTCTGCGGGCGGCATGCAAACGCAAGCAGCATGCCCGCCGCTCCGACCGAATTAAAGCATGGCTCAGACCGCGCTCACGCCACCGTCCACGGCCAGTACCTGCCCCGTGATGTGCTTGCCGGCCGCGCTGGCGAACAGCAGCGCGGCGCCCTTCAGGTCTTCGTCGTCGCCCAGGCGGTGCAGCGGCACGCCGGCGCACATGGCGTCCACGCCCATGCGGTCCAGCGAACCCTGCGTCATCTTGGAGGGGAAGAAGCCCGGCGCCAGCGCGTTGACCGTGATGTTGTGCTCGCCCCACTCGGCGGCCAGCGTGCGCGTGAAGTTGATCACCGCGCCCTTGGAGGTGTTGTAGGCGATGGTTTCCATCGATCCCGGCGGGTTGCCCGCCAGCCCGGCGATGGAGGCCACGTTGATGATGCGGCCATAGCGGCGCGGGATCATCGAKAGCTTGCCGATGCGCTGCGAGAGCAGGAACACGCCGCGGATATTGAGGTTCATGACCTTGTCCCAGGCCTCTACCGGGTGATCTTCGGCAGGCGCGCCCCAGGTGGCGCCGGCGTTGTTGACAAGGATGTCCACATGGCCGAGCTTGGCCAGCGCCTCGTCGGCAAGGCGGGCGATATCCGCATCGCGCGCGCCGTCGGCGGCGATCCATTCGGCGTCGATGCCGCGCGCCTTGAGGTGGGCCTGGGCCGATTGCAGCTCGTCGGCCTTGCGCGCCGACAGGACCAGGCGCGCGCCCTGCTCGCCGAGCGCCTCGGCGATCTGCAGGCCGAGCCCGCGCGAGCCGCCGGTGATCAGCGCAGTCTTGCCCTTGAGGTCGAACAGTTGCTGGATGGTGTTCATGGTGTCTCCCGATCTGGAATTGCGCGCGCCCGGGCAGGCGCGCACTGGTGTTGTCGTGTGGGCCGCCGGATCCTCAGAACCAGGCGTCTTGCATATCGAGCGTAGTGCGGTCCAGCGAGGCCAGCAGGTCGAGCTGCGGCCCGATCTTGGGCAGCTCCCAGCGGAAGAAGTATGCCGCCGCTGCCAGCTTGCCGCGATAGAAGTCCTCGTCGTCGCCGGCCGGGGCGCCCTTGAGCGCAGCCTGCGCCAGCAGCGCCTGTTCCAGCCAGATCCATGCCACCACCGCGTGGCCGAAGGCTTCCAGGTAGACCGAGGCGTTGGCCAGGGTCACCTTGGCATCCCCCGCCGCCCACAGCAATTGCGTGACTTCCGCCACGCGCTTGACGGCAGCACCGAGCGCGCGGGCGTGGCTGCCGAGCGCGGCGTCGCCGCTGGCCAGCGCCCGGCCGATGGTGGCCTGGATTTCCTCGCCGAGCGCCTTKAATGCCGCGCCGTCCTTCATCACCACCTTGCGGCCCAGCAGGTCCAGCCCCTGGATACCGTGGGTGCCTTCGTGGATCGGGTTGAGACGGTTGTCGCGGTAGAACTGCTCGACGTTGTACTCGCGCGTGTAGCCATAACCACCGTGCACCTGGATCGCCAGGTTGTTGGCTTCCAGGCACCATTGCGACGGCCAGCTCTTGGCGATCGGGGTGAGGATGTCCAGCAGCAGCGCMAGTCGTTCATGCGCGGCGCCCTCGGCGGCACGCTCCTGGTCCACCAGCTGCGCGCAATACAGGTTGAGCGCCAGCCCGCCTTCCACATAGCTCTTCTGCGCCAGCAGCATGCGGCGGATGTCGGCATGCTCCACCAGCCGCACCTGCGGGCTGGCCGGATCCTTGCCGCCGGGACCGATGGGCCGGCCCTGCGGGCGGTTGCGCGCATAGTCCACCGCGTGCAGGTAGCCGGTATAGCCCAGCATCACCGCGCCGAGGCCCACGCCGATGCGCGCCTCGTTCATCATGTGGAACATGCAGGCCAGGCCCTTGTGSGGCTCGCCCACCAGGTAGCCGATGGCGCCGGCCTTGCCGCCCGGCTGGTACTTCATGCCCTCGCCGAAGTTCAGCAGGCAGTTGGTGGTGCCGCGGTAGCCCATCTTGTGGTTCAGGCCGGCCAGCACCACGTCGTTGTGCTCGCCCAGGCTGCCGTCGGCGTTGACCAGGTACTTCGGCACGATGAACAGCGAAATGCCCTTCACGCCCGGGATCAGCTTGCCGTCCGGGCCGGGGATCTTGGCMAGCACGAGGTGCACGATATTCTCGGAGAGCTCGTGCTCGCCGGCCGAGATMCACATCTTGTTGCCGCGCAGGCGGTATTGCTGGCCCAGCGGCGATTCGCCTTCATGGTCGGCGCGCGTCGTGATGTCCGACAGCGACGAGCCGGCCTGCGGCTCGGACAGGCACATGGTGCCGAAGAAGCGCCCTTCCATCTCCGGCTTGACGAAGGTTTCCACCTGCGCCGGCGTGCCGTGCGTGAGCAGCAGGTTGGCGTTGCCGATGGTCAGGAACGGGTACGAGCTGGTGCCGACGTTGGCGCCCTTGAAGTAGGCAAAGCCCGCCTTCTCGACCACCACCGGCAGCTGCATGCCGCCGATCTCGTAGTCCTGCCCGGCAGCCATCAGCCCGGCCTCGCAGAATGCCTTCAGCGCGGTCTTGACCTCGGGGATGATGGTGACGGTCTCGCCATCGAAATGCGGCTCGTGCTGGTCGTTCTTCTTGTTGTGCGGCGCGAACAGGTCGGTGGCGATCTTCTCGCAGGTATCGAGCGCGGCGTCGAAGGTCTCGCGGGAATGGTCGGCGTAGCGCGGGATGCGGGCCAGCTCCTCGACCTTGAGCCACTCGTACAGCATGAAATTCAGGTCACGGCGGGAAAGGATCAGCGACATGGCAGGAAATGGCTCCCAGACTGAAAGGGAAAATCAGGAATGCGCGATCCGGCCACTGCGCACCGCATGTTCCGGCGGCCTGGCGGCTGGGATCGTCGCTGTCTCCACGGCGGCACGCTGCATGGCGCGCCGCGAATTCGGTTTCTGTTCTGTCTATGTTGACGGCACGGCGAATGAAAAAGGCGCTCGCGCGCCCTTTCCTGCCCGGCCCTTGCTGCTAGCTACCGTCGCCCAGGCGTGCGATGGTGCCCTGCGCGACCGCGCAGAGCTTCTCCTCGCCGTCCTTGCGCACGAACACATCGCAGCGCACCACCGCTTGCTGGCGGCCGCGGCTGACGCATTCGGCACGGGCGATCAGCAGGTCGCCGATCGCCGGACGCAGGTAGTTGATCTTGTACTCCGAGGTCACGACCGGCACCGCCATGGCCGCGCCGCCCGCATAGGTCAGGGCGTTGTCGGCCAGGTAGCTGACCACGCCGCCGTGCAGGAAGCCATGCTGTTGCTGCAGGTCCTGCCGGATCGGCAGGCGCAGCTCGGCACGCTCCGCGCTCAGCACGGCCAGCTCCGCGCCAACCAGCACCGAGAACGGCTGGCTGGCCAGCACCGCGCGGCCATGCGCGAGCAACGGATCGGCGTGATCGTTCACGGTGCCGTGCCGCCGCTCAGAGGACTTCGAACAGGCCGGCCGCGCCCTGGCCGCCGCCGATGCACATGGTCACCACCACGTACTTGACGCCGCGGCGCTTGCCTTCGATCAGCGCATGGCCGACCAGGCGCGCGCCCGACACGCCGTACGGGTGGCCGACCGCGATGGCGCCACCGTTGACGTTGAGRCGGTCCATCGGGATGCCCAGCGTATCGGCACAGTACAGCACCTGCACGGCGAAGGCTTCGTTCAGTTCCCACAGGCCGATGTCGTCGACCTTCAGGCCGGCCTTCTTGAGCAGCTTGGGCACCGCGAACACCGGGCCGATGCCCATTTCGTCAGGCTCGCAGCCGGCCACGGCGAAGCCGCGGAACACGCCCAGCGGCTGCAGGCCCCTGGCCGCCGCCACCTTCGCATTCATCACCACGGCAGCCGAGGCGCCGTCGGAGAACTGCGACGCGTTGCCTGCCGAGACCACGCCGCCGGGCATGGCGGTGCGGATCTTGGCCACGGCTTCGAGCGTGGTGTCGCCGCGGATGCCTTCGTCGGCCRAGACCGTGACTTCCTTGGTCATCAGCTGGCCGGTGGCCTTGTCGGCCACGCCTGCCAGCACCGTGATCGGCACGATCTCGTCGTTGAACTTGCCGGCTTCCAGCGCGGCGAAGGCGCGTTGCTGGCTGCGCACGCCGTACTCGTCCTGGCGCTCGCGCGAGATGTTGTAGCGCTTGGCCACGTTCTCGGCGGTCTGCAGCATGTTCCAGTAGATTTCCGGCTTGTTCTTGGTCAGCCAGCTTTCCTGGATCATGTGGCGGTTCATTTCCTGCTGCACGCAGGAGATGGACTCCACGCCGCCGGCCACGAAGATGTCGCCTTCATCGGCGATCACGCGCTGCGCGGCCATGGCGATGGTCTGCAGGCCGGACGAGCAGAAACGGTTGACGGTGGCGCCGGGCACGGTGACCGGGCAGCCTGCGCGCAGCGCGATCTGGCGCGCGATATTGGCGCCGGTGGCGCCTTCCGGGTTGGCACAGCCCATCAGCACGTCTTCCACTTCGCCGGCTTCGATCTTGGCGCGGGCGATGGCGTGCTGGACCGCGTGGCCGCCCAGGGTGGCGCCGTGGGTCATGTTGAAAGCACCCTTCCAGCTCTTGGCCAGGCCGGTCCGTGCGGTGGATACGATGACTGCCTCGTTCATTTGTTGCTCCTCGGAATCTTGGTGTCTGCGCAAGGTGTTCTTGCGAGTTGTTCGGTTTGTCTAGCGTGAGGGCGGTGAGGGCACGGCGKCAAGCACGTCGGCCGACTGCAGGCGCTGCACGCCGGCGGCGGACAGGTCCTGCCAGGCGCGTTCGAGCGAACCGTCGAGGTCGATGGCGCGACATGCGTCCTCGACCACGGCCGCTTCGAAGCCGGCGGCGCGCGCATCGAGCGCGCTCCAGGCCACGCAGTAGTCGGTCGCCAGGCCCACGCAGAACACGCGGCGCACGCCCTGCTCGCGCAGGTAGCCCGCCAGCCCGGTGCGCGTGGCACGGTCCGCCTMCATGAAGGCGGAGTAGCTGTCCACGTCGCGGTGATGGCCCTTGCGGACCACCAGCCGGGCATGCGGCACGTGCAGCCCCGCATGCAGCGCGGCGCCTGGCGTGTCCTGCACGCAGTGCACGGGCCACAGCACCTGCTGGCCATACGGCAGCGCGATGCTCTGGAACGGCTGCGTGCCGGCATGGCTGGCGGCGAACGACGCGTGTCCGGCTGGATGCCAGTCCTGCGTMACCACCACATGCGCGAACGCCTGCGCCAGCCGGTTGACCACGGGCACGATCTCGTCGCCGCGCGGCACGGCAAGCGCGCCGCCCGGCATGAAATCGTTCTGCACGTCGATCACCAGCAGGCAGTCCTGCGCGCCGTAGCTCATGGTTGCTTTCGCCCTTGCGTCGCCCTCACCTGCGGCTTAGTCGTTGAAGCCCTTGCCTTCGGCCGCCAGCTTCTCCAGCAGCGCGGCCGGCTTCCAGGCTTCGCCGTGATAGCCCTTCGCATAGCGGTTCATCGCCTGCGCCACGTTGAACAGCCCGACCTGGTCCGCGTACAGCATCGGGCCGCCGCGGAACAGCGGGAAGCCGTAGCCGGTCAGGTAGACCATGTCGATATCCGAGGCCTTGGAAGCAATGCCTTCCTCCAGGATCTTGGCGCCTTCGTTGACCAGCGCGAACACCAGGCGCTCGACGATTTCCTCGTCGGAGATCTTGCGGCGCGTGATGCCGAGGTCCTTGGAGTGCTGCACGATCATGTCGTTGACCTGCTGGTTCGGGTACGGCTTGCGGTCGCCCGCCTTGTAGTCGTACMAGCCCGCGCCGGTCTTCTGGCCGTAGCGGCCTTGCTCGCACAGCAGGTCGGCGGTCTTCGAGTACTGGATGTCCGGCTTGTCCACCGCGCGGCGCTTGCGGATGGCCCAGCCGATGTCATTGCCGGCCAGGTCGCCCATGCGGAACGGACCCATGGCGAAGCCGAACTTCTCGATGGCCTTGTCGACCTGCTCCGGCAGCGCGCCTTCGTCCAGCAGGTAGCCTGCCTGGCGGCTGTACTGCTCGATCATGCGGTTGCCGATGAAGCCGTCGCACACGCCCGACACCACGGCGGTCTTCTTGATCTTCTTGGCGATCTGCATGACCGTGGCCAGCACGTCCTTGCCGGTCTTCTCGCCGCGCACCACTTCGAGCAGCTTCATCACGTTGGCCGGGCTGAAGAAATGCATGCCGACCACGTCCTGCGKACGCTTGGTGAACGAGGCGATCTTGTTGACGTCCAGCGTGGAGGTGTTGGAAGCCAKGATCGCGCCCTGCTTCATCACTTCGTCCAGCTTCTTGAAGACGATTTCCTTGACGCCCATTTCCTCGAACACGGCTTCGATCACCATGTCCGCGTCCTTGATCTCGTCATAGGACAGCGTGGTGGTCAGCAGGGCCATGCGCTGCTCGACCTTCTCTTGCGTGAGCTTGCCCTTCTTGGCGCTGTTCTCGTAGTTCTTGCGGATCGTGGCCACGCCGCGGTCCAGCGCTTCCTGCTTGGTTTCCAGCATGATCACCGGCACGCCGGCGTTCAGGAAGTTCATGGTGATGCCGCCACCCATGGTGCCGGCGCCGATCACGGCAACCCGCTCGATCTTGCGCACCGGGGTGTCGCCGGACACGTCGGGGATCTTGCTGGCCGCGCGCTCGCCGAAGAAGGCATGGCGCAGGGCGCGCGATTCCGGCGTGGTCACCAGGGCCATGAAGCCTTCGCGCTCGGCCTTCAGGCCGGCCTCGAACGGCTTGAGCGATGCCGCCACGGCATCCACGCACTTCAGCGGCGCCGGGAAGTTCTTGGCCACGGCGGCCACGGTGTTGCGGGCGAAGGCCAGGAAGCCTTCCGCGTTCTMGTGCTTGACCTTCAGGTCGCGCACCTTCGGGTACGGGCCGGGCGCTGCCGCCACGTTCCTGGCGAAGGTCACGGCCGCGGGCAGCACGTCGCMGTCGACGATCTCGTCGAACAGCTTGGTGCCGGCGAACTTCTCGCTCGGAATGGCGGTGCCCGACACGATCATGTTCAGGGCGGCCTCCAGGCCGATCACGCGCGGCAGGCGCTGCGTGCCGCCGGCGCCGGGCAGCAGGCCCAGCTTGACTTCCGGCAGCGCGATCTGCGCGCCCTTGGCCGCCACGCGGTAGTTACAGCCCAGCGCCAGTTCCAGGCCGCCKCCCATGGCCACGGAGTGGATGGCCGCCACGACCGGCTTGGACGATGCTTCGATCGCACGGATCACCGAATGCAGGGTCGGTTCCTGGGTAGCCTTGGGGGTGTTGAATTCGCGGATGTCGGCGCCGCCCGAGAAAGCCTTGCCGGCGCCGGTGACGACGACGGCCTTGACGGCCGCATCGTCCAGCGCACGGGTCAAGCCTTCGACGATGCCAAGCCGGGTGCTATAGCCCAGGCCATTCACGGGGGGATTGTCGAGCGTGATGACGGCGACGCCGTCCTGAACCTGATACTGCGCTGTCATGCTGGTTCCTTTGTACTAGAAGTTGTCTCGGGATTCGAATTCTCGAATTATGTTTTTCTGCATTGGCCGGACCATGCGCGGCGAACCCATTGTCCGCCTTGCCGCCGCCTCCGGCTACCGGGAAAACCGCCTGCCGGCGCCCTTGCGCCGGTGCCCGCCCTGGTGCGAGCGGATCAAGCATACACAAAATAGCACGGTCGTTCAATTTCAATTTGGCGGTCCGGCAGGCGTGTCATGCGCCGCCTTTATGGCCGGCCTCGCCGGCGTGCATGCCAGTCCCGCCAAGCCGCATGCGAATGTCCCCGCAGGGCAGGCGCAGCGCCCTATGCGGCACTTCCCGCCCGATATGACGATGTCCTCTAATCACAGTCGGCGCGTTCTGTGCCACGCCCCTCGGATTTACCCTGAGAAGCCGGTAAACTCCCGCCCTTTGCCGCGCGCGGCCGCCCCACGAGGGCGCCGCCCTGCCGACACGCCAGCGACCCTGATGTCCTCCCTACCGTCTTCTTTCGCCCAGCCGCACCATCCCGTCATCGAGCACGACGCGCTCCAGCGCAAGCTCAAGGCCCGCCACCTCACCATGATCGCCATCGGCGGCGCCATCGGCACCGGCCTGTTCGTCGCCTCTGGCGCCTCCATCGCCCAGGCCGGCCCTGGCGGCGCGCTGCTGATGTACGGGCTCATCGGCCTGATGGTGTACTGCCTGATGACCAGCCTCGGCGAGATGGCCGTGCACATGCCGGTCGCCGGGTCCTTCGTCACCTACAGCGCGCTCTATGTGGAGGAAGGCTTCGGCTTCGCGCTCGGCTGKAGCTATTGGTTCAACCTTGCGGTGACCATCGCGGTGGAACTGGTGGCGGCGCAGCTGGTGATGCAGTACTGGTTCCCGGGCGTGCCCGGCGTGGCGTGGAGCGCGGCGTTCCTGCTGCTGATGTTCGGCCTCAACGCGATCTCGGTGCGCGGCTTCGGCGAGGCGGAATACTGGTTCGCGCTCATCAAGGTGGTCACCGTGCTGGTATTCCTCGGCGCCGGCCTGCTGATGAT
Source organism: Cupriavidus sp. 05T41 (assembly GCF_056396525.1). Classification (NCBI taxonomy): domain Bacteria; kingdom Pseudomonadati; phylum Pseudomonadota; class Betaproteobacteria; order Burkholderiales; family Burkholderiaceae; genus Cupriavidus; species Cupriavidus sp. 05T41. Next base: position 23,700 of record NZ_JBFTLQ010000048.1, on the reverse strand, counting down.
CTTCGGCATCCTGCACGGCGGCCCGCAGGCCGGCTGGCACAACTTCACCGTCGGCGACGCGCCCTTCGTGGGCGGCGTCCCCGCGATGTTCGGCGTGGCCATGATCGCCGGGTTCTCGTTCCAGGGCACGGAGACCGTGGGCGTGGCGGCCGGCGAAGCGGCCGACCCGGCGCGCACGATTCCGCGCGCGATCCGCCAGACGTTCTGGCGCATCCTGCTGTTCTACGTGCTGGCCATCCTCATCATCGGCGTGCTGATTCCCTACACCGACCCCAGCCTGCTGCGCAACGACGTGACCGACATCGGCGTGAGCCCGTTCGCGCTGGTGTTCCGCCGCGCCGGCCTGGCCTTCGCCGCCGGGCTGATGAACGCCGTGGTGCTCACCGCCCTGCTCTCGTCGGGCACCTCCAGCATGTACGCCTCTACCCGCATCCTCTATGGACTGGCCGTCAGCGGCCGGGCCCCGCGCGCGCTGGCGCGGCTGTCGGCCGGCGGCGTGCCCTACCTGGCCCTGGCGGCGACAGCCGCGGTGGGCGCGCTGTGCTTCCTGACGTCGCTGTTCGGCGACAAGGCCGTCTATATGTGGCTGCTCAACACCTCCGGCATGACCGGCTTCATCGCGTGGCTGGGCATCGCGGTGAGCCACTACCGCTTCCGCCGCGGCCTGGTTCGCCAGGGCTACAGCGCCGCGGACCTGGCCTACCGCTCGCCGCTCTACCCGTTCGGGCCGATCTTCRCCACCGTGCTGTGCGTGATCATCGTGCTGGGGCAGAACTACCAGGCCTTMGGCGACGTGCGCGGGCGGTGGGTGGAAATCCTCGGGACCTATATCGGGGTGCCGGTGTTCCTGCTGCTGTGGCTGGGGTACCGCCTGGCCAGAAAGACGCGCGTCGTCCGCTACGAGGACATGCCGTTCGACATCCCTGCGCGCCGCGCGCAGGCAGACTGAGAGGCCGGAGGGCGGACAAGCGAGAGGCCAGATCTTCCGACTTGTTGCCCGCCATGTTGCGCGCGAGATACATCACGCACCCTCGCCCGTCGTGGCGTTTGTGACTGCCTTCGAACTGTCATGCGCCCGTCACGATGGCCGTGCATCGTAGTGGTCTTTCGAACAGATCACCCCGCCTACATGCGCCTGCTTCCGTCCGCGACCGTCACCGCAGTCATCGCCATCACCGCTGCCGCCTGGTCCCTGCCCGCCGTCTCGCAGACGGCCGCCGCGCCCGCCTATCCGGCCACGCTCGCCGGCCACGCGGTCATGCCCGCGCAGAGCTTCATCGACGCGCCCAAGGATGCGCCGCAGGACCTGAAGACGAGCGGCAAGTTCACCACGGCCGGGCGCGCGKAGAAGATCGGCAGCGTGGAAGGCAAGTCGAACKGGCGCCCGACCGGTGTCTCCGTGCCATTCAGGGGACAACCGCTGCAAGGCCACTCCGGCATCAAGCACATGGCCGACGGCAGCTTCTGGGTACTGACCGACAACGGCGCCGGCAGCAAGGCCAATTCGCCGGACTTCATGCTCTACCTGAACCACTACAAGGTGGACTTCAAGAGCGGCAAGCTGCAGCGCCTGGGCACCGTGTTCCTGCACGATCCCGACAAGAAGGTGCCGTTCCGCATCGTCCACGAAGGCACKAAGCAACGCTACCTGACCGGCTCCGATTTCGACACCGAAAGCTTCCAGTTCGCCGGCGGCGCGCTGTGGATCGGCGAAGAGTTCGGGCCGTTCCTGATCAAGGCCGACCTGCAAGGCAAGGTGCTGGCCGTGTACGACACGCTGGTAGACGGCAAGCCCGTGCGCTCGCCCGACCACCCGGCCGTGACGACACCCGGCGTGCCCGGTGGCGCGGTCGACTTCCAGATCAAGCGCTCCAAGGGCTTCGAGGGCATGGCCGCGTCGCCCGATGGCAGCAAGCTCTACGCGCTGCTCGAAGGCCCGGTCTGGAACGCCCAGGCAAAGGACTACGAGCGCATCGACGGCAAGGAAGCGCTGCGCGTGCTCGAGTTCGACACGCTCGCCGGCAAATGGACCGGGCGATCGTGGAAGTACCCGCTCGAGGCCAACGGCAACGCCATCGGCGACTTCAACATGATCGACGCCACCACCGGCCTCATCATCGAGCGCGACAACGGCGAAGGCACAGCCGACAAGGCCTGCCCCGAAGGCCAGAAGCGCGACGACTGCTTCGCCGATATCGCCAAATTCAAGCGCATCTACAAGGTCGAACTGACCGAGGCCAACGCCGGCGGCGCCGTGCGCAAGATCGGCTACATCGACCTGCTCAATATCGCCGACCCCKACAAGCTGGCGCGCAAGCCGCTCAACGACGGCGTGCTCAAGTTCCCGTTCTTCACCATCGAGAACGTCGACGTGGTCGATCCCACTCACATCGTGGTGGGCAACGACAACAACCTGCCCTTCTCGAGCAGCCGCGAGCCGAACAAGGCGGACGACAACGAACTGGTGCTGCTGGAGGTGGGGGAGTTCCTGAAAGCGAAGTAGGACGGCAGGTTCGCAGGAAATGACAAGGCGCTTCGGTCCCTGCGCGGGACGAAGCGCCTTTTTCGTGCCCCGCCGGATGGCAGGTCAGTCGGTCAGTCGCGGCAACTGAACGAGGCAATCCCCTGGTAAGCGGCGCCATTGGCGAGCGTGACCCTGTACGGTACGATCACCAGCACGCCATCGGCGGGGCCGCCGCTGCCGATCACAAGATCAGGCCAACAAGGTGTTTGTGGAGGGCCATAAGGGACCCCCATGAAGCCGCGTATGAGAATTGGACAGTGCAGTGCGAGGTATTCCGAGGAATACCTCAGAGTATCAACAGGCTCTGAGCTCAGCACTGGAAAAAATTAAGACAGAAATAGCTACACCGGGCACGAACTTGAATAACCTGGTGACCAAGAAATGAGGGACGAGATGAATTTCTATAAGATCGGCCTTGATTTCAATTTCCCAGATCAGTGGCATCTGGAGCAGCCTGTTGATAATACCGGGCAAGAGGTGGTTGCGGGCGGATTTGGCCTTGGTAAGCCATGGGACACGAAAATCCCGCTCCGAAGCAGAATTTACCATCCAGGGCATGCGGTGTCCTTTTCGCTCAGTGGGCTCGGCGACTATTTTGTCAAAAAGACATTGATGGATACGCTATTGGCAGCCCTGCCTGAGGGTACTGTGCAAGCGGTGCCTGTGGAGATAGAAGGCGTCGGCGAGCCATACGAAATCCTCAACGTGCTGGACATTGTTGATTGCGTGGACGAGACGAGGACGGGTTTTTCCATGTTTCMGCGTTGGACCGAGGATGATGGGCGCCCGGACAAGATTGGCGACTATCGCATCGACATTTTGCGGATMGATCCTGCAAGGGCTGCAGGGCACGGGCTCTTCCGAACCAAAGGCTGGTTGGTTGGGCTCGTATGCTCAGAGCGAATTCGGGACCTTTTKATGGCGCAGGGCGCAACGGGGATTCGCTTTACGCTTGTTAGCTAAAACGCTGGTGCGTCAGCGTGCCCGACGCCATGTCCTGCTCGGGCACCAGCACGCGCGTAGTGACGTACCCCTTCGACAGGATCGTCTGGGAAAGACCCTTCACCAGCGTCTCGACACCCTGCTTGCCGATGCATTCGTCCTGGTAGTGGTCGAGCCACCGTTGTGCGAAGGCAAAGGGATCCATCGGCAGGGCCGACGCACCGCGTGCCTGCAACGCGGCCGGCAAGTCCCTGGGAACACCCAGGACGAAGCGGCTGATACGGAAGCATGGGTCTTCCTTCGGCAGGGCCGGAAACTCGGCGTGGGCGACAACTTCGGCGCGAACGGCGGGAGCATTGACAATGCCGGCGCGCTCGCGGGCCTCCTGCTGCTGGCGGGTTCGCTGTTCCTGTTCAGTGGCGGTGGTCAAGGCCGGGCCCGGTATTGCTTGTGCGAATGTTGCACGACATGCCAGCAAGAGACTGGCAGCAAACGGCCACAGACTTATGGCTGAAATATGTAGGTGTGAGACAGAAATAAGTCAGCTAATAGAAAGAAACAGCAAGAACGAGGGCTGCTACTGCCGGCATTCGATATAGCCTATCTATCCGTAAACGGATGTAAAGAATCCGCCGACAAGTTGTCTAAATTCCTCGCTTGCTGCGCCTCCTCCGATATCTATCCCGACATGGAATAATGTGTGACACCGAAAGAATCGGCAACTGCGAGCGCGCCTCACCAAATGCAAATCCCCCCAACAAAGTGGGGGGACCCGGTACCAACGTCTACGCCATCAGAAAGTGCGGCAGTGCTTTCCTACACCTCCAGCCACTCCTTCCGGATGGCCGCGTTCGCCTTCAGGTCCAGCGGCGTGCCCTCGAACACGATGTGCCCGTGCCCCATCACGTAGACCCGCTGSGAGATGTCCAGCGCRATGGCCAGYTTCTGCTCGATCAGCAGCACKGACACGCCGCGCTCCTTGAGCGTCTTGAGGTAATCGCCGACCAGCGTGACGATCATCGGCGCCAGGCCTTCGGTGGGCTCGTCGATCAGCACGAGATCGGGGTCGCCCATCAGGGTGCGGCACAGCGTGAGCATCTGCTGCTCGCCCCCGGAGAGCACGCCGGCGGCGGTGTTCTCGCGCTCCTTCAGGCGCGGGAACATGTTGTACATGTCCTGCACCGTCCAGCGCGGCTTGGCCTGGCGCGGATTGCGCTTTTCGCCGAGCAGCAGGTTCTGGCGCACCGTGAGCGTGGGGAAGATGTCGCGGTTCTCGGGCACGTAGCCCACGCCCAGGTGGGCGATCTCGAAGGTGCGGCGGCCGAGGATCTCTTCGTCGCGAAAGCGCACCGAGCCTTCGGCCTTGACCATGCCGAGGATGGCCTTGGCCATGGTGGAGCGCCCCACGCCGTTGCGCCCGAGCAGCGCGACGATCTCGCCTTCGTCGATATGGGCGTCCACGCCGTGGAGGATGTGGCTCTTGCCGTAGTAGGCGTGCAGGCCTTGCACGTCCAGCATGCGCTTGCCCATCAGTGCGCTCCTTCGGTGGCGGGTTCGTCGAGGGTGGTGCCGAGGTAGGCTTCCTTGACCTTGCGGTTGGCGCGGATAGCCTCCGGCGTGTCGGTGGCGATCACCTCGCCGTAGACCAGCACGGAGATCCGGTCSGCCAGGCCKAASACCACGCTCATGTCGTGCTCGACCATCACCAGGGTCTTGCCCACCGTGACGCGACGGATCAGTTCGACTGCATGGTCGGACTCGGAGCGGCTCATGCCGGCGGTGGGCTCGTCGAGCAGGATGACTTCGGCGCCGCCGGCAATGGTGATGCCGATCTCCAGCGCGCGCTGCTCGGCATATGTGAGCAGGCTGGCCTGGGTATTGCGGCGATGGTGCAGGCCGATCAGTTCCAGTACTTCCTCGGCGCGCTCGCGCGCGTCGCGCAGCTCGGACAGGCGGTGCCAGAACGAGTACTTGTAGCCGAGCGACCACAACACGGCGCAGCGCAGGTTCTCGAATACCGAGAGCCGGTGAAAGATATTGGTGATCTGGAAGCTGCGCGACAGCCCCATGCGGTTGATCACGAAGGGCTGCAGGCCGCCGATCTCCTGCCCGTTGAGCTTGACCGTGCCCGAGCTGGGCGCGAAGCGGCCGGAGATCAGGTTGAAGGTGGTCGACTTGCCGGCGCCGTTGGGGCCGATCAGTGCGTGGCGCTCGCCCTTGGGGATGGTCAGGTTGACGCCYCKGATGATTTCGGTCTGGCCGAATTTCTTGCGTACATCGTTCAGTTCCAGTGCCGCGCTCATGCCTTGCCTCCTGCTGCTGCCATTTCGGCCTGTACCTTGTCCCAGGTGGCGCGCACGCGTGCGCGCGCCGCACGGCAGGCCAGCAGCCCGCCCACCCACAGCGCGGCCGCCACCAGCCAGGGCACCGCGGTGCCGGCGTCGAAACMGATGCCGAACAGCGACATGGCGGTGCCGTTGGCACTGTCCACCTGCACCTTGTAGACCAGCTCCACGGTGAGGATCACCGCGGCCAGCAGCACCAGCCCGGCACCCGCGGCGCGGCCGTAGTCGGGCAGCATGGCGCGCAGCTTGCCGCGCGCCAGCAGCGGCACCTGCATMATCAGCAGGCTGGCGATGCCGCCCGGCACGAACATGACCATCAGCACGAAGAACAGGCCCAGGTACAGCAGCCACGCCTTGGTCAGGTCCGACAGCGCCACCGCGAACAGGATGAACACCACGGCGCCGATCACCGGGCCGAAGAACACGCCGGCGCCGCCGATGAAGGCCGCCAGCAGCACGCCGCCGGAGCGCACCGCGCTGACGTTCTCGGCCGAGACGATCTCGAAGTTGATGGCGGACAGCGCACCGGAGATGCCTGCGAAGAAGGCCGACAGGATCAGCACCAGGTAGCGCACGCGCTGGGTGTTGTAGCCGATGAATTCCACGCGCTCCGGATTGTCGCGCACGGCGTTGGCGATGCGGCCCAGCGGCGTCTGCGTCCACGCGTACATGGCCGCCATCGACAGCAGGCACCACACCGCGATCAGGTAATACACCTGCMGGCCCGCGCCGAAGGTGATGCCGAGCACCGATTCGCCCACCACGCGGTTGGTGGAAATGCCGCCMTCGCCGCCGAAGAAATCCGGGAACATGAGCGAGCTGGCGAACACCATCTCGCCGATGCCCATGGTGATCATGGCGAAGGTSGTGCCGGAYTTCTTGGTSGTSACGTAGCCGAACAGCACGCCGAAGAASGCGCCGGCCAGSCCGCCCACCASCGGCAGCAGCGACACSGGCAGCCACACCTTGCCCGCGCCCACCATATTGAGCACGTGGATGGCGATGAACGCGCCCAGGCCCGCATAGACCGCGTGGCCGAACGACAGCATGCCCGTCTGGCCAAGCAGCATGTTGTAGGACAGCGCGAAAATGATCATGATGCCCATCTGCGACATCAGCGTGATGGCGAACCCGCCCGTGAAGAACAGCGGCAGCACCAGCATCAGGAGCGCGGTGCTGCCCCAGATCAGCCAGCGCGCCAGGTTCAGCGGGCGGTAGCGCATGGTGCGGCCGGTCACGACCGCCTCGCGGCGTTGTTGCATTGTCGTCTCCATGCTGTCAGCCCTCCCGGGTACCCATCAGACCACGCGGGCGGAAGATCAGCATCACCACCAGCAGCAAATATGGCAGCACCGGGGCGACCTGCGCCACCGTGAGCTTCCACAACGAGGACAGCGGCGTGCTGTCGGTCACCTGCAATCCGATCGTGCCCAGCAGGCCAGCCACCGAGGCATCCAGCGTGACGGCGAAGGTCTGCAGCACGCCGATCAGCAGCGAGGCGATAAACGCGCCCACCAGTGATCCCATGCCGCCCACCACCGCCACCACGAACACGATCGACCCCACCGCGGCCGCCATCGATGGCTCGGTGACGAAGGCATTGCCGCCGATCACGCCGGCCAGCCCGGCCAGCGCGGCGCCGCCGCCGAACACCATCATGAACACGCGCGGCACGTTGTGGCCGAGCGCCTCGACCATCTCCGGATGCGTGAGCGCGGCCTGGATCACCAGCCCGATGCGCGTGCGGGTGAGCACCAGGTAGATCGCCACCAGCATGGCCAGCGACACCAGCATCATGAATGCACGGTATTTGGGGAAGGACGAGGTGAAGACCGTGAACAGCGGGCCATCGAGCTCGGCCGGGATGCGGTAAGGCACGGCGGCCAGGCCCCACACCAGCTTGACGCCTTCCTCGATCAGGTAGGCCAGGCCGAAGGTAAACAGCAGTTCCGCCACGTGGCCGTACTTGTGCACGGTGCGCAGGCCGAAACGCTCGACCAGCGCGCCGGCACCTGCCACCAGCAGCGGCGCGAAGATCAGCGCCGGCCAGAAGCCGATCTTGCTGGCGATGGTATAGGCAAAATACGCGCCCAGCATGTAGAAACTGGCATGCGCGAAGTTCAGCACACCCATCATGCTGAAGATCAGCGTAAGCCCGGAAGAGAGCATGAAGAGCAACAGCCCGTAGCTGATGCCGTTCAGGAGGGAAATGACGAAGAATTCCACAACAAGTCCTTCATTCTGACGCCGGCCAGCCGGGCGGCCGCCGGCGGTCGGCCGGTCACAAAAGACTGCTCCAGGGGTGAACACAGCCCGCCCGGCGCGACCGCTGCCACCCGGGCCGGCCGGCGTATGCAGGATCGGATGGCGCGCCGGGATCCGCCGCGCCTCCGCCGGACGCAGGCTTAGCTCGGGCGCTTCATCTGGCAGGAAGTCGGCTGCGCCGCCACGTACTCGTCCATCAGCGCATTGGTCTTCCAGCCATAGCCGGTGTTTTCCTGGTCGTACTTGACTTCCTTGCCGTCGACCTTGGTCCAGGTGGCCACCACCAGCGACTGCTGGACCTGGTGGTCGGAGCCACGCATTTCCACGATGCCGTTCATGCTGTCGACCTTCATGCCCTCGAGCACCTTGGCCACCTTGACCGGATCGGTCGACTTGGCTTCCTTGAACGCCTTGCCCAGCATGGCGACGCCGGTGTACGCGGCCATCACGTAGAAGTCATCGTTGTACTTCTTCTTGAAGCCTTCGATGACCTCGGAACCCTTGAAGCCCTTGTTGTTGGCGTTGTAGTAACCCACGTACTTGACATGCTCGGCGCCGGACGCGCCCATGGCGGTCGGCACGCCGGTGGTGGCACCGTAGTAGGTGTAGTAGTTGGTGGTCAGGCCGGCATCCTTGCCCGCCTTGATCAGCAGGGCCAGGTCGCTGCCCCAGTTGCCGGTGATCACGGTGTCGGCGCCGGAGGCCTTGATCTTCGCCGCGTAGGGCGCGAAGTCCTTGACCTGGGCCAGCGGGTGCAGGTCTTCGCCGACGATCTGGATGTCAGGACGCTTGCGCTTGAGGTAATCCTTGGCGGCGCGCGTCACCTGATGCCCGAACGAATAGTTCTGGTTGATCAGGTAGACCTTCTTGACGTTGGCATCCTTGGCCAGGAAGGTGGTCAGCGCCTCCATCTTCATGTCGGAGTTGGCGTCGAGCCGGAAATGCCAGTAATTGCACTTGCTGTTGGTCATGTCCGGGTCTACCGCGGCGTAGTTCAGGTAGACGATTTCCTTGCCCGGATTGCGCTCGTTGTGCTTGGCCACCGCGTCTTCCAGCGCCAGGCCAACCGAGGAGCCGTTGCCCTGCACGATATAGCGGATGCCCTGGTCCACGGCCTGCTTGAGGATGGTCAGGCTTTCCTGCGGTGACAGCTTGTTGTCGAAACCGACCACCTCGAACTTGTTGCMGCCGCCCCAGTCCTTCTGGTTGGCGATGTCGGCGACGAACTGCCAGCTCTTGAGCTGGTTCTGGCCGACCGGCGCCATCAGCCCGGACAACGGATCGATAAAGGCGATCTTTACCGTTTCAGCAGCCGCGACCCCGGAACCCATTGCCGCAAACAGTGCCGTGGCGGCCACGAGCGGACGCAATCTGATCATGCTTGTCTCCTTCGGTTTTTTTGTTGGCTTTCGTTGATCCCGGTTCGCGCAGCGCCCTCTGCCGAAACCTCGGCGCGGCGCGGACCTGTCCTGCGGGCGCCGGCCGCATGGGCCGGCAAGCATCGGCGGCTCTGTGGCCGCCTTGGAATCAGGCCGACGGCAGTCGGTAGTCCTTGAACTGCTCGCGCAACCTGAGCTTTTGCATCTTGCCGGTGGCCGTGAGCGGAATCTCGGTGACGAAGGCGACGTCGTCGGGGATCCACCATTTGGCGACCTTGCCTTCGAAGAACGCCAGCAGCTCTTCGCGCGTCACCTCGGTGCCGGGCCGCTTGACCACCACCAGCAGCGGGCGTTCGTCCCACTTCGGGTGGTAGCAGGAGATGCAGGCCGCCATATGGACCGCGGGGTGGGCCGAGGCCACGTTCTCGATGTCGATGGAGGAGATCCACTCGCCGCCGGACTTGATCACGTCCTTGCTGCGGTCGGTGATCTGCATGTAGCCATCGGCGTCGATGGTGGCCACGTCGCCGGTGGGGAACCAGCCATCGACCAGCGGCGAAGCGTCGTTGCGGTAATAGTGCTCGATCACCCACGGGCCGCGCACATGCAGGTCGCCGAAGGCCTTGCCGTCCCACGGCAGTTCGTTGCCATCGCCGTCGACGATCTTCATGTCCACGCCGTAGATCACGCGGCCCTGCTTTTCCTGGATCTTCTGCTGCTCTTCTTCGGGCAGGTCGTTGTGGCGGGCCAGCAGCTTGCACGAGGTGCCCAGCGGCGACATCTCGGTCATGCCCCAGGCGTGGATGGTTTCCACGCCCAGTGCCTTGAGCGCGCGGATCATGGCCGGCGGCGCGGCCGAGCCGCCGATCACGGTGCGGTGGAAGGTGGAGAACTTGAGCTGGTTGCCCTGCACATACTGCAGCAGGCCGAGCCACACGGTGGGCACGCCGGCGGAGAAGGTCACCTTCTCCTGCTCGAACAGCTCATATAGCGACGCGCCGTCCAGCTTGGCCCCCGGGAAGACCAGCTTGGCGCCGACCAGCGGCACCGAGTACGGCAGGCCCCAGGCATTGACGTGGAACATCGGCACGACCGGCAGGATCACATCCTGCGCGGAGCAGCCCAGCGCGTCAGGCAGCGCCGACGCGTACGAATGCAGCACGGTGGAGCGATGCGAGTACAGCGCGCCCTTGGGGTTGCCCGTGGTGCCGGAGGTGTAGCAAAGGCTCGACGCGGTGTTCTCGTCGAACTGCGGCCAGGTGTAGTTGCCGTCTTGCGCGTCGATCAGGTCTTCGTAGCACAGCAGCGGCACCTTGGGGTTGGCCGGCATGTGCGAGCGGTCGCTCATCATCACCMAGCCCTTCACACCGGGGCAATGGGCCGCCACGCCTTCCACCAGCGGCAGGAAGGTGGCGTCGAAGAACACGTACTGGTCTTCGGCGTGGTTGATGATATAGGCCACCTGCTCCGGGAACAGGCGTGGATTGACGGTATGGCATACCGCGCCCGAGCCGGACACGGCGTAGTAGATTTCGAGGTGGCGGTAGCCATTCCAGGCCAGTGTGCCGACCCGCTCGCCCTGGCGCACGCCGAGCGCGGCGATGGCCTGGGCCAGCTTGCGGGCGCGCAGCTCGCAGTCGCGGTAGGTGTAGCGGTGCAGGTCGCCTTCGGTCCGTCGCGAGACGATTTCCGTGCTGCCGTAGTGGCGTGCGGCGTGCTTGATGATGGAGGAAATGAGCAGGGGCTCGCTCATCATTTGACCCATCAATGCCATGGAATAGTCTCCTGTGGTTTTTTAGATCCGCCAAAAAACGAACAACCGTTCTATTTTTTGGCCGATTGTTCCCATCCTTTGATGAAACGTCAACGGAATTCCGTTGTGCGCCGCCGTACCCGGAACGCTGGCAAGCCGCGCTCGCGCCCTGTGTCGGTGCATGCACGGCAGGGCTGATCGAGGGACATGCGGAAATAATGCGGCGGCAACGGCAGTCACAGATGGAGATGACGGCGTGGAAGTACAATAACGCCTGCCATGTTGCACCTCAACATGTCGTTTTCCCTAGCCTGCAAGCGCACTTGCGGGAAATTCGGCCAGCCGGCGCTGCACCGCCCAGCCACTCACAACGAAGCCCCCGTGAACTCTCCCGAGCCAAACGCCGCCCCCCCCTCCCTGTCCGAAACGATGCCGGACGGAACCAGCGCCGCGCCAGCCGACGCGGCCGTCCCGCAGGTGCCATTCACGACGGCGACGGGCTTCGCGGAGCTGGGCCCGCGCTTCTTCACCCGGCTCGCGCCCACGCCGCTGCCCTCGCCTTACCTGGTAAGCGTATCGCCGTCCTCGGCGGCGCTGCTGGGCTGGGACGCGCATGCCGCAACGCAGCGTAACTTCATCGAAACTTTTGCGGGAAATCAGGTCCCGGACTGGGCCGATCCCCTCGCCAGCGTCTATTCGGGGCACCAGTTCGGGGTCTGGGCCGGCCAGCTCGGCGACGGCCGGGCGATCCGCCTGGCCGAGGCGCGCACCGCCACCGGCCCGATGGAAATCCAGCTCAAGGGCGCCGGCATGACGCCGTATTCGCGCATGGCCGACGGCCGCGCGGTGCTGCGCTCGTCCATCCGCGAATACCTGTGCTCCGAGGCCATGGCCGCGCTCGGCATTCCGACCACGCGCGCCATGTGCATCGTCGGCTCGGACGCMCCGGTACGGCGCGAAACCATGGAGACCTCAGCCGTAGTGACACGCCTGGCGCCAACCTTTGTCCGTTTTGGCCATTTCGAGCATTTCGCTGCGCGCGAGGACACCAGCGCGCTGCGCCAGCTGGCGGATTTCGTCATCGACCGATTCATGCCCGAATGCCGCGAGGACAAGCAGCCCTACCAGGCGCTGCTGCGCGAGGTGTMGCTGCGCACCGCCGAGCTGATGGCGCAATGGCAGGCGGTCGGCTTCTGCCACGGCGTGATGAATACCGACAATATGTCGATCCTCGGCCTGACCATCGACTACGGCCCCTTCGGCTTCCTCGACGCCTTCGACGCCAACCATATCTGCAACCACACGGACACGCAGGGCCGCTACGCCTACAGCCAGCAGCCGCAGGTGGCGTTCTGGAACCTGCATTGCCTGGCCCAGGCGCTGCTGCCGCTGTGGCGCGAGGGCGACGGCAAGGGCGAAGAAGGCAAGGCAGCGAGCGAGGCCGCGGTCGAAGCCGCGCGCGCCGCGCTCGATCCCTTCCGTGAGCGCTATGCCACCGCCTTCTTCCAGCGCTACCGCGACAAGCTCGGCCTGCGGCCCACGGGCGGGCGCGACGAGGAGGACGAGCCGCTGCTGAGCGAGCTGTTCCAGCTGCTGCATGCGCAACGCGTGGACTACACCTTGTTCTGGCGCAACCTCGCCCGCATATCGTCTGCGGACGGCAGCCGCGATGCACCGGTACGCGACCTGTTCCTGGACCGCGCGGCATGGGATGCCTGGGCCGGCACGTACCGCGCCCGGCTGCGCGCCGAACAGTCCGACGATGCGGCGCGCGCCGCGGGCATGCTGGCGGTGAACCCGAAGTACGTGCTGCGCAACCACCTGGCGGAAACCGCCATCCAGCGCGCGCGGGAGAAGGATTTCACCGAGGTGGACCGCCTGCTGGACGTGCTCTCGCGACCCTTTGACGAGCAGCCGGAGGCCGAAGGCTACGCCGCGCTGCCGCCGGACTGGGCCGCGGGACTGGAAGTGAGCTGTTCGTCGTGAGCCCCCCCGGCAGGCAGGTACGCGGCGCGCCGCGATCACMCCGCCCGCAGGCACGACTGTAAGGATCGCGTGCCGGAAACGACCAAGTAGACCCAATGCTCCGGGCGGCGCACGCCAGGCAATGCAGCCTCTCGCGCCACCCGGCCAACCAGAAAGGAAGCCGAGCATGACCACGCAGAAAACCGACGCCGAGTGGCGCGCGCAACTCTCCGACATCGAATACCGCGTCGCCCGCGAAGCGGCCACCGAGCGGCCCTTCACCGKCCGCTACTGGGACCACTGKGACCGCGGCACCTACCGCTGCATCGGCTGCGKCACGCCGCTGTTCGAGGCCAGCACCAAGTTCGACGCCGGCTGTGGCTGGCCCAGCTACTTCCGTCCGATCAACGGCGAGGTGATCGACGAGCACACCGACCGCTCGCATGGCATGCTGCGCGTGGAGGTCCGCTGCAAGGAATGCGGCAGCCATCTGGGCCATGTCTTCGAAGATGGCCCCGCGCCCACCGGTTTGCGCTACTGCATCAACTCGGCTGCGCTAAAATTCGACKAGCGCGACCCTGCCGATTTCGAGGCGGGTGACGCCGCGCCGACATCGCCCGACACGCCGCGCTAAGGCCGAACCGCCCGCGCGGCGGTTCGCCGCCAACCCAGCCCCGACCTTTGCGTCGATCTATCCTGTCCGCATGAAATTCCTGTTCGACCTGTTTCCGGTCATCCTGTTCTTCGTCGCCTTCAAGTTCGCGGGCATCTATACCGSCACCGGGGTGGCCATCGTCGCCACGGTGGTGCAGATCGGCTGGGTCTGGCTGCGCCACCGCAAGGTCGAGCCGATGCAATGGATCAGCCTGGCGATCATCTCGGTGTTCGGCGGCGCCACGCTGCTGCTGCACAACGAGACTTTCATCAAGTGGAAGCCCACCGTGCTGTACTGGCTCTTCGCCGCCACGCTGACGTTGTCGGCGCTGCTGTGGCGCAAGAACCTGATCCGCGCCATGCTGGGCAAGCAGGTCAGCATGCCGGACAACGCCTGGGGCAAGCTCAACGCCGCCTGGGCCGCTTTCTTCGCCGTGATGGGCGTGGTCAACCTCTATGTGGCCTACCAGTTCTCCACCGACGCCTGGGTCAACTTCAAGCTGTTMGGCAGCATGGGCCTGATGCTGGTGTTCATCCTGGCGCAAAGCGTCTGGCTGTCGCGCCACATGCAGGAAACCCCCTCCGAATAAGGCGCCGGGCTCACCGGATTCACCGACTACACCGCGGGTGCGCTGCAAGCGCAGTGCGCCCGCCGGGCTCCATCCTCCGGCCCTGCGCCGGGGCCGATCCCACCACAGAGACCCCAAGATGGCCGCCGATCCCGCACATATCGAGGCGCTGCTGCGCGCAGCCCTTTCCCCCACCAGCGTCGCCGTGCGCGACGACAGCGCGCTGCATGCCGGCCACGCCGGCGCCGCATCCGGCGGCGGTCACTACCATGTGACCATCGTCAGCTCCCGGTTTGCCGGCAGCACACGCGTAGCGCGTCACCGCATGGTGTATGATGCGCTGCGCGAACTGTTCCCCACGCAAATTCACGCGCTGGCTGTCACCGCGCTGACCGAACAAGAACTTGAATCCCGCGAATCGTCCCGCGATTCCTCGAGCAACTCTCAGACCTGATTCCATGAAGACCACCGTCCTCTCGTTCAGCCTGGCGGCTGTGCTTGCCGCTGGCAGCTTGCCCGCCCTGGCCCAGAACGCCGCCGTCGTGAATGGCAAGGCGATCCCCTCGGCGAAGCTGGACAAGCTCATCGCCGGCACCRGCCAGCCGCCCAATGCCGAGTTGCGCGACCGCGCCCGCAACATGCTGATCGACCGTGAGCTGCTGCTGCAGGAAGCCAACAAGCGCGGCCTGACCCAGCGCGACKACCTGCAGGAACAACTGGAGCAGGCCAAGCTGAACGTGCTGGCCGGCGCGGTGTTCGAGGACTACGTCAAGACCCACGGCGCCAGCGACGAAGAGCTGCGCAAGCAGTACGACAAGATCAAGTCCCAGTTCGGCAGCGGCAAGGAATACCACGCCCGCCACATCCTGGTGGAAAAGGAAGCCGACGCGCGCGCCATCATCGCCAAGATCAAGGCCGGCGCCAAGTTCGAAGACCTGGCCAAGGCCTCGTCCAAGGACCCGGGCTCCGCGGCCAATGGCGGCGATCTCGACTGGGCCAACAGCAGCAGCTACGTGCCGGAATTCTCGGCCGCGATGACCGCGCTGAAGAAGGGCCAGATGACCGACACCCCGGTCAAGACCCAGTTTGGCTGGCACATCATCCAGCTCGACGACGTGCGCGACGCCAAGGTCCCCACGTTCGAGGAAGTCAAGCCGCAGCTCACGCAGATGCTGATGGGCGACCAGAACTGGCAGCGCRAGCAGTTCCAGGCCATGATGAAGGCGCTGAAGGAAAAGGCGAAGATCCAGTAAGCGGATCCGGCCTCGATGCAGCAGGGAAACCGGTGCMGATGGCACCGGTTTTCATTTAGGCGACGGGTTGCCGTTGGACCTGCCGTGGCCGGCTTCCCTCTCCCGTGCGCGGAAGGGGCGCGGCGCGAAGGGCGTGACAGCCGCCGTCATTGCGAATGGCCTCGGCGCACCGGGCCGGCTTCGTCCGGTTCGAACGGCGCCTCGCCCAAGGTAGCCAGGTACCCCTGCGCCGCGCCGCGCAGGCGCCGCGTCAGCCGCGGGAAATCGATTTCCTCCCCTTCCTCGATGCATGCATGCGCGATAAGGCCGTAGACGATGGCCTGCAGCGTCACCGAGGCTTCCTCGACCACCGCCGCCGGCGGCGCGTCGGCCGCGCCCAGCAGCGCCCTGCTCCACAGCGCAACGAAGCGCCGGTACATCTTCCGGTACGCCGCGCGCCCCGAATGATGCCGCTCCAGCAGGTAGATCGGCCCCCAGCGCTCGGGCGTCTCGCGGTGATGCGCCACGTTGACGGCAATCAGCGCATCCACCAGGGCTGCCATCGGTTCGCCGCGGCGCTGCGCCAGGCAGGCGTCCATGGCCAGCACGATGCGCTTGGCGCGCAGGTGCAGGCAGACCTGCGCCAGTTCCTCCTTGCTGCCGAAGTATTCGTAGAACGTGCCCAGGCCCACGCCAGCCAGGTCGACGATGGCGCGGATGGTCACCTGCGCGTAGTCGTGCGCCGCCAAAAGCCGAACAAAGGCTTCCTGGATGGCCAGCGAGGTCTGCCATGAGCGTGACTGCACCGGCCTGCGGCGGGGCTTCGCCGGGTCTTTGCGCTGCGGGTTCATGCTGCTCCGAAAGCCGAACATGCTGGCTGGGCATTGTATCTAGAATGGCCTTTCCAACGTAGCCYGGCGCGCCGGCATGCCTGGCCGCGCAACGCGAGACAGCAAGGAGACGCCACGATGAACTGGACCACCCACACCATCACCAACCAGGTGCCGGAGCTCAAGGACTACAACCTGTACACCAGCGACGCCKGCATCCGCCGCGCCGTGGAACGCGCCGGCGCCGGCTGGAGCGGCGCCGAGCTTGCGCGCCAGGGCGCGCTGCTCGGCGCGCAGGAAACCCTGCGCCATGCCGAGGACGCCAACCGCCACCATCCCGAGCTGCACACGCATTCGCGCGCCGGCGAGCGGATCGACCAGGTGCGTTTCCACCCCGCGTGGCACGCCATGATGGCCATCGCGCGCGCCAGCGGCCTGGCCAACCTGCCCTTCGCCGACGCGCGTCCGTCGGCATGGACGTCGTATGGCGCGGCGCTCTACATGCACAGCCAGATCGAATCSGGCTCGCTCTGCCCCACCAACATGACACAGGCCTGCATCCCCGTGCTGCGCAAGGAGCCGGGCCTGTTCGCCGAGCTCGGGGACAAGCTGCTGACCCAGGCCTACGACCCGCGCGACGTGCCGATCGCGCACAAGCCATCGATCAACGTGGGCATGGGAATGACCGAGAAGCAAGGCGGCTCCGACGTGCGTGCCAACACCACGCGCGCGATCGCGGTGCGCGGCGAGGGCCGCGGCGCCGAATACCGCATCACCGGCCACAAGTGGTTTTTCTCGTCGCCGATGTCGGATGCGCACCTGGTGCTGGCCAACACCGAGGCCGGCTMGTCGTGCTTCTTCGTGCCGCGCTGGCTTCCGGACGGCAGCAAGAACGCCATCGAGATCCAGCGTCTCAAGGACAAGGTCGGCAACCGCTCCAATTCGAGCAGCGAGGTGGAGTTCCGCGACGCCTGGGGCGTGATGGTGGGCGACGAAGGCCGCGGCATCCCGACCATCCTGGAGATGGCCACCTACAGCCGGCTGAACTGCGCGCTGTCGAGCGCGGGCTTCCTGCGCCAGGCGCTGGTGCAGTCGCTGCACTACGCGCGGCACCGCAGCGCGTTMGGCAAGCCGCTGGTGCGCCAGCCGCTGATGGCGCGCGTGCTGGCCGACATGGCGCTCGAAGCCGAAGCCGCGATGCTGCTCGCAATGGACCTGGCCACCGCGTTCGAGGCCACCGACKACGCCGACCGGCTGGCCTGGCGCCGCATCCTCACGCCCGCCGCCAAGTTCTGGATCTGCAAGCGCGCGGTGGAGGTTACCGGCGAAGCGATGGAGGTCTTCGGCGGCAACGGCTACGTGGAGGACGGCCCGATGGGCCGGCTGTTCCGCGACGCGCCGGTCAATTCGATCTGGGAAGGCTCGGGCAACGTGATGTGCCTTGACGTCCTGCGCGCCATCGGCCGCAATCCCGACGACTATCTGCGCGTGCTGGCGCGCCTGGAGGCCGTGGGTGCCGGCGAGCCCCGCATCCTGGCCTGCGTGGCCGGCCTGCGCGAGGCACTGCGCCTGCCGGAGCAGGCGCAGCAGGCGGAGGCGCGGCGCACCACCACGCGCCTGGTGCTGGCCGCGCAGGCCTGCCTGATGCTCGAGCACGCCGACGCGGCCTGCGCGCGCGCCTTCCTCGACAGCCGCTTCGATCCCGAATGGGGCGCGGTGATGGGCATCAGCGCGGGCGGCGATGCCGCGCGGATCCTGGAGATGGCCTGGGCGGGCTGACGGCCCGCGGCCATGGCGGCGCCGCTCGGACCGCTGCTCAGGCCGCCGCGCAGAGCTCCAGCAGCTGCTCGTCGCGCAGGCCCCACCGGGCAGGGTCCTCGAAGCCGACGATGGCGTCCTCCGTCTCGCGCAGGTCCAGCGTCTGCGGCGCGAGGTGCGCGGCGTCGGTGACCGAGTAGAAGACCTTCACGCGCGGGCGCAGCGGCTCGTTGTCGTGCTGCGCGAACACCACCGCCAGCCGCCCGGAGCGCAGGCGCAGCACGGTGCCCAGCGGGTAGATGCCGATCGAGCGCGTGAAAGCCTGGAACACGGTGCGGTCGAACAAGGTGTCCACCCGCACTGCCATGTACTCCAGCGCCCGCGCCGGTGACCACGCCTCGTGGCCGGGCCGGTCCGAGGTCAGCGAGTCATAGGTGTCGCATACCCCGGCGATCTTGGCATGCACGCTGATCTCGCTGGCGCGCAGGCCGAAGGGATAGCCGCGCCCGTCGATCCGCTCGTGATGGTGGATGCAGACGTCGAGCGGGATATTGCTGTAGAGCCTGGCCTCGTTGAGGATGCGATAGCCGACGGAGGGATGGCGCTGCACCACCTCCATCTCGGCCGCGCTCAGCGGGCCGTTCCGGTGCAGGACCTTGGCCGGAATCGCGACCTTGCCGATATCGTGCACCAGCCCCGCCAGGCCGAGTTGCTGCACGGTGCCGTTGTCCAGCCCGAGCGTGCGCCCGAGCGCGATCATCAGGACGCAGACCGCGAAGGAATGCAGGTAGGTGTAGTCGTCGCGCACCTTCAGGCGTGCCAGTGCGATCAGCGCCTGCGAATGGCGGGTCAGCGAGTTGGAGACCGAGTCGACCAGCAGCAAGGCACCTTCGACCTCCAGCGCGCGGCCCATGCGCGCGTCGGTAAACATCGACCCGACCACCGCCTTGCCGTTGCGCATCACGTCACGCGCCAGCCCCAGCTCCACCTCCAGCGGCACGCCCGAATGGGGCACCGCGCCCTGCGGCTCGTCGGCCACGGGATTCACGGTCAGCGAACCGGTCGCCGCCTGCGGCACCGGCGGCGCCGGCGGCGCGATGCCCTTGCCCTTGAGCAGGTCGATCCACACCTCCTCGACCGTCGAGGCGACCATCTGGTCGATCTGTTCCTGGCTGGTCACCGGGAAGCGCGAACGCCAGAACGGGTGCTCGATCCATGGCCCGCCCACCCTGGCCACGAACATGCCGACTTGAAGCTGTTTGGTCTTGATGCGTTTCAGCATGCCAGCTCTCCGGGTGCAGAGTGAATGGGGCGTGGCAGCTTAACGGCGGAACGCGGGAGAACTTTAGGGCGGTTCAGGGCGGTTCAGGGCGGAATATGCCGCTCGGGACGCGTGGCCTCGCCGCTCGGGCGACCGTGGCTTCACCGCCCCGGAACCGTGTGCCTCCGAAGGCCCGTCTCCATTCCAGGTTCGCGCGCAGAGCGGGCGCGCGGTTGCCGGATCGCCAGAACCACAACCGCACCCTCTGTCAACCACCGGGGAAATATCCGGCCCCGCCCCTCAGGCTTTCCGTCCGGGMAGCACGCGCAAAGCTACAATACGCCGCTACCCGCTTCGCCCGTCACACCATGCCCAGAACGTACACGCTCGTCGGTATCGCTCGCGCCAAGTCCCAGCACCGTGAGGTCCTGGGCGCCAAGCTCGACGCACTGCGCACGCGCGGTGCCATGGAGCCGGGATGCCTGCGATACCACGTGGGCGAGGACGCCGAGGACACCGAAGTGTTCGTGCTCTATATGKAGTGGAATTCCCGGCACGCGCTGGAATCCCACCTCAACAGCGAATATGTTCGTGACTTCCACGCCACACGACAGGATTTCCTCGAAGGCGACATCCAGCTTCGCTGGCTGAACGCCGCCTAGCCGCGGCGCGCCCCTCAAGCGGCCACCGGCCTACTTTCCGTCGTCCTTCAGGCGCCGCCACAAAGTGGTGGCGCTGATCCCCAGGGCATGGCACGCCGCGGCACGGTTGCCGCCGCACTGCGCCAGCACGCGCCGGATATGCTCGGCCTGGCTGGCGCGCGCCACGCCCGCCAGGGACTGGCCATTCTCCCCATCTTTGGCGCTACCCCAGGCCACCGGCGCGCTTTCGCMCTGCGGCGGCGGCCCGGCCTCGGGCGCCGCACCGAACAATTCCGGCGCGGCGGCCTGCAATTCGGCCAGCAAGTCGCGTGGCGCCAGCCTGCGGCCCACCACCAGCACCGCAATGCGCTCGGTCACGTTCTCCAGCTCGCGGATATTGCCCGGCCAGCCGTAGCCCGACAGCCTTTCCCGTACCGCCTGTGGCAGAGGCTGGGGCTGCGCATGGCCCAGACGCTCCTGGGCGCGCCGGTACAGCAGTTCGGCCAGCTCCGGCAGGTCGCCGGCGCGCTMGCGCAGCGGTGGCATCTCGATGCGAAGGATATTGAGGCGGTAGTACAGGTCCTGGCGGAAGCTGCCTTGCCGCACCAGCGCGCCCAGGTCGCGGTGCGTCGCGGCGATGACCCGCACATTGACCGGCACCGAGTCGAGCCCGCCGATCGGCAACACCTGCTTTTCCTGCAGTACGCGCAGCAGCCGGGTCTGCAGTGCCGGCGGCATGTCGCCGACCTCATCGAGGAACAGCKTGCCATTGTGGGCAGACTCGAACAGGCCGGCCTTGCCGCCGCGGCGCGCGCCGGTGAAGGCACCTTCCTCGTAGCCGAACAGTTCACTTTMMAGCAGGGCTTCCGGAAATGCCGCGCAATTGACGGCCACGAAAGGAAAGACCCGGCGCGGGCTGGCGTCGTGCATGCCCTGCGCCAGCACTTCCTTGCCGGTGCCGCTTTCGCCACCCACCAGGACGGTGGAATCCACTGCCGCGTAGCGCCGCGCCAGTTCCCGCAGGTGATGCATGGCAGGCGAAGCGCCGGCGAGGTCGTCGAGGCTGTAGCGCACGCCCGCCGGCCGGGCGCGGCTGCGCGAACGCAGGTTGCGGTCGACCCGGTGGATKGCATTGGCATCCTGCAGCGTCAGAACCGCGCCGGCGGTGCCGGCGTCGGTGACGATGGGTATGCGGTTGACCACCACCATCTTGTCGCCGAGCTTGTGKATCGCCTCGAGTTCCTTGTTGCCGCTCTGCATGACATTGTCCAGCGACAGCGCGGGCGCCAGCGTCTGCAGCTTGCGGCCCAGCGCGGCCGGCGGGGCAATGCCGAGAAAGCGCTCCATGGCCGGGTTGTAGGTCTGGATGCGCCCTTCCGCATCGACCGCCGCCACGCCCTCGTTGAGGTGCGCCAGGATGGTGTTGACGTAGTCGCGCCGGCTGGACTCGATGCGCCGCAGCCGGGCTGCCTCGATGGCATCCTCCAGCGCGCCGCGCACCGAGACGCCGGAATAGAGGAACACGCCGATCAGGCCGATGCGGTCGGCCAGGTCGGTCACCATCCCGGGCCCCACCACCACCTGCACCCCTTCCTGCTTGAGCGCCTTCACGCGGGCCGCGGCGTCGTCCTCGGTCAGGTAGGTGTAGGCCGGGATCGACAGCGAGAAGGTCCGCACGAACTCGTCCACCTCGGGATAGGTCGCGGCGTGGGTCACCAGCGCCACACGGGGGGAAATGCGGCGCGCGGTCGAGAGCGCGCTCATCACGTCGAACCCCGTCACCTTGACCAGCACCACCGGCACGTCCACGTGCTGGCGCAGGTAGGCGCCGTTCGAGCCAGCCGCCACCACGGCATCGAGCCGCCCCTCGCGCGCCTCCCGCGCAATCGCGCTGGCAGCCGCGGCGTAGCCCTTGCCGAGGATGCGGAATTCMGCCTGGGCGGCGTAGCCCGGGATCAGGTCGGCAAAGGCGCGCGACAGGCGGCTGATGCCGATCGCCCAGATGCGCGGGCGTCCGGTGCCGGCGGCAGGCAGGTTGACGGGAGTGGTMAGGGCGTTACTCATATCGGCGCGATTGAGGGAAACTTGGGCGAGGATGGGTCAGGCGGACTAATCTTTGAATTGTGCGCGCCGACGGATTGCATTTCAATATTGAAATGCAATCTTTCATTTCAGAAATAGAAATGACATGCCGATAGCGCCTCAATCCTTGGGCGCGAAATGCCATGGACGGCGCCATCCCAGGCGAATCAAGGGCTTGCCGGCGCCAGCCGAGGCCGCCCGGCGGCTTGCGCGGGACCGCCGGGCCCGCTGGCACACCCCTTGCGCTATACAGCCCGTCCACCTCACAAGCCAAGATCATGACCTTCTCGACATCCGACCTCGCCCGCTCMGCCGGCGCCCGTTTCCGCCAGGCCCTGGCCGATGAGCATMCCCTGCAGGTCATTGGCACCATCAACGCCAACCATGCGCTGCTGGCCAAGCGMGCCGGCTACCGCGCGATCTACCTGTCGGGCGGCGGCGTGGCCGCGGGCTCGCTGGGCCTGCCCGATCTGGGCATCTCCAACCTGGATGATGTCCTGACCGATGTCCGCCGCATCACCGACGTGTGTGACGTGCCGCTGCTGGTGGACGTGGACACCGGCTTCGGCGCCTCGGCCTTCAATGTGGCGCGCACCACCAAGTCGCTGATCAAGTTCGGCGCCGKCGCGATGCATATCGAAGACCAGGTCGGCGCCAAGCGCTGCGGCCACCGCCCAGGCAAGGAAATCGTCTCGCAGGACGAGATGGCCGACCGCATCAAGGCGGCCGTGGATGCGCGCACCGACGAGAACTTCGTCATCATGGCGCGCACCGACGCGCTCGCCGTGGAAGGCCTGGACAAGGCCATCGAACGCGCCGTGGCCTGCGTGGAAGCCGGCGCCGACGCGATCTTCCCGGAAGCCATGACCGACMTCGACATGTACCGCAAGTTCGTCGACGCGGTGAAGGTGCCGGTGCTGGCCAACATCACTGAATTCGGCGCCACGCCGCTCTTCACCACCGACGAACTGGGCAGCGCCGGCGTGTCGATGGTGTTGTACCCGCTGTCGGCCTTCCGCGCCATGAACAAGGCCGCCGAGAACGTCTACACGTCGATCCGCCGCGACGGCACGCAGAAGAACGTGGTCGATACCATGCAGACACGCGCCGAACTGTATGAGAGCATCGGCTACCACGCCTTCGAGCAGAAGCTCGACGCCCTGTTCGCCCAGGGCAAGTCCAAGTAAGGACGCGGCAGCCACGCGGCTGCCGCCGCCATCACAAGCCAAGTCAATACAAGTCAGACAGCACAGCATTCCAAAGGAGACCCCACATGTCCGAAGCGCAACCGCTCGCCACCCCGAAGCCGAAGAAATCCGTCGCCCTGTCGGGCGTTGCCGCCGGCAATACCGCGCTCTGCACGGTCGGCCGCACCGGCAACGACCTGCACTACCGCGGCTACGACATCCTCGACATCGCCGAGACCTGCGAATTCGAGGAGATCGCCCACCTGCTGGTGCACGGCAAGCTCCCCACCCGCGCCGAACTCAAGGCCTACAA
>NZ_JBFTLQ010000047.1:0-60196 GCF_056396525.1 Cupriavidus sp. 05T41 | reverse complement strand
CCATCGATCTGCAGATGAATCACGGCAAGACCACCATCATCGAGATCATGTGCACCCGCGAGCTCGGCGACCCGTTCCGCCGCGATGCGCTCGCCAAGCCCGTGCGCACCCTCGACAAGTACAAGGACTTCGTCTGAGTCCCTGTGAGGCCGGCAGGTATCGGCAGCCATGCAGATCAGCAGGCGAGCACGCGATACGCCCTTGCCCGGCCCGCCGGGCAAGGGCGTATCCGACCCTCGCGTCAGGCGGCCGCGCGCAATGCGGCACATGACGCAACGACCACGGCCCCCGGGGCGGCGAGCCAATCGCCGACCTACTATAGAAACCGTGGCGCATGACCCCTGAGCAATCCAGGAGACTAAGCAAAGTGATTCACGATCAGYAGCAATCAAGCGGCCTCAAGCACGGGCTGAAGCAGCGCCACATGACCATGATCGCGCTGGGCGGCGTGATCGGCGCCGGCCTCTTCGTCGGCAGTGGCGTGGTCATCCGGTCCGCGGGTCCCGCCGMCGTCCTCTCCTTCCTCATCACCGGCCTGCTGGTGGTACTGGTGATGCGCATGCTGGGCGAAATGGCGTGCGCGCTGCCCACCGTCGGCTCCTTCTACGAATACGCCCGCGAGGCCTGGAGCGACCGCCCGGCACTGGGCGGCCTCGCCGGCTTCCTGACCGGCTGGATGTACTGGTATTTCTGGGTGATCGTGGTCGCGCTCGAGGCCGTCGCCGGGGCCGACCTGGTGCGCTTCTGGCTACCCGATGTGCCGGGCTGGAGCATCAGCCTGGTCTTGCTGGTGATGCTCACGCTGACCAACCTGATCTCGGTGAAGTCCTTCGGCGAGTTCGAGTTCTGGTTCGCCTCGATCAAGGTTGCCGCCATCGTGGTGTTCCTGTTCCTGGCGGGGCTGTTCGTGCTGGGCATGTGGCCCGGCGCCAGCGCCAGCGTGGCGCACCTGAGCGCGCATGGCGGCTTCGCGCCGAACGGGATCATGCCGGTGCTGACCGGCGCGGTCGCGGCAACGGGCTTCTACTTCGGCGCGGAGATCGTCACCATCGCCGCGGCCGAGACCGCCGAGCCGCAAAAGGCAGTGGCCAAGGCAACCAGCTCGGTCATCACCCGCGTGCTGGTGTTCTACGTCGGCTCGGTGCTGCTGGTGGTCTGCCTGGTGCCGTGGAATTCCGCCGGCATCGCCACGCCGTATGTGAGCGCGCTCAAGGCCATGGGCATCCCGGCGGCCGCGCAGATCATGAACGCGGTGGTGCTGACCGCCGTGTTGTCCGCGCTGAACTCCGGCCTGTACGCCTCCTCGCGCATGCTGTTCGCGCTGACCAAGCGTGGCGATGCGCCCAAGGCGCTCGCCACGCTGAGCCGCAACGGCGTGCCGGTCAGGGCCATCCTGTTCGCCACGCTGTTCGGCTACGGCGCGGTGGTGATGTCCTACGTCTCGCCKGACAAGGTGTTCGCCTTCCTGGTCAACTCCTACGGCACCGTCGCGATCTTCGTCTACATCCTGATCGCCATCTCGCAACTGCGCCTGCGCAGCCGCCTCGAGCGCGAAGCGCCGCACCGGCTCAAGGTGCGCATGTGGGCCTTCCCCTACCTGACCTATGTCGCCATTGCCGGCATGGTCGGCATCGTCGTCGCCATGGCCTTCATCCCCGACCAGCGCACCCCCCTGCTGCTCGGCGTGGCCAGCCTCGGCATCCTGCTCGTCGCCTACGCCGTGCGCCAGCTATGCCGCAAGCATGGCGTCGCCGCGCACATGCCGGAGATACGGCGCGCCGACTGACGCACCGCCCGGCCGMCCCGCCCCGCGATGCCGGCATCGCGGCGCCAGCGCGCCGCCGGGACCGCGCTCGTGGCCGTGTACATGCTGCCTGCGGCGCTCCTGATGCGCAGCTGCGGCTAGCCCATCGCAGCGGCCCGTTCCGCCCGCCGCTGGCCCAAACGATTGGCGCGCTCTGGCCCTACTGCATTGCACGCCATCTCACTATGCTGACGTCATAAGGCGCGCCGCTCCGCGTGGCGCGCCATTCACCAACGATATCCCGGAGACCCCGATGACCACGTCCCAAGTTACCACCACGACCCTGCAGGCCTTCGCCGACGCCTGGAACCGCCACGATATCGAAGCGCTGATGAGCTTCATGGCCGACGACTGCGTGTTCCATGCCGTGGCCGGCGGCGAGCTGTTTGGCCGCACCTTCGCGGGCAGGGAGGCGGTGCGCGAGGGCTTCCAGCTGGCATGGCAGGCATTCCCCGATGCCGCCTGGCTGGATGGTGAGCACTTCGTCAACGGCGAGCGCGGCGTGAGCGAATCCACCTTCCGCGGCACCAGGGCGGACGGCACGCGCATCGAAGCGCGCATGGTCGATGTGTTCACCTTCCGCGACGGCAAGATCGCCGTGAAGAACGCCTACCGCAAGGACCGCCCCCCTGTCGCGGTGAACCGCGCAGGCAACTGAACCGGATCCGGCCCCGCCAGAGGGCACATGAGGAAGACAGACATGGATGCCACCGCAGCACGACTGATCCTGCCCGAAGACCGCGCCACCGCGCCTTCGCGGCCCTACGATCCCGCCTACGACCCGCTGGTCGCGCCCACCCCTGGCCAGGGGCGCGAGTACGCGCCCACCTACTGGATCGGCACTGCCGGCGAGCCGCCGCCCGACGACGGTCCGATCACCCACGATATCGACGTGGACGTGGCCATCATCGGCTCCGGCTTCACCGGCCTGACCTGCGCGATCTTCCTCGCGCAGGAACACGGCATCAAGGCCACCGTGCTGGAGGCAAACCGCGTGAGCTGGGGCTGCAGCACGCGCAACGGCGGCCAGGCGCAATGCGCCTCGGGCCGGCTCAAGCGCTCGCAGTGGATCCAGCGCTACGGCCTGGACACCGCGCTGCGCCTGCACGAGGAAGTCTGCGACGGCATGGAGACCTTCAAGGGCCTGATCAAGGACATCGACTGCGATCCGCAGCCGGGCGGCCATCTCTATATCGCCCACCGCGCCAAGGTCATGCCCGCGCTGGAGAAGGAAGCCAAGGTGCTGCGCGACGTGTTCAAGTACGACGCGCGCATCCTGGACGCCGACACCGTCAAGCGCGAATACGTCGACGACAAGGAAGCGGCAGGCGCCATGCACGAGCCGGAAGGCATCGGCATCCACGCCGGCAAGCTGGCCTTCGGCTACTTGCGCCGCGCGCGCGCGCTGGGCGCCAGGGTGCATCCGTCCAGCCCGGTGCTGAGCTGGGAGACCCGTGGCGGCGTGCATTACCTGAAGACGCCGGGCGGCATCGTGCGCGCCCGCGCGGTCGKCGTGGCGACCGGCGGCTACACCTCGCCGGACCTGCACGCCCAGCTCAAGAACCGCCTGTTCCCGATCCTCTCGAACTCCATCGTCACCCGCCCGCTGACGCCCTCGGAGCGCGCCGCGTGCAATTTCCGCACGACCCAGGTCATCACCGATACCCGCATCCTGCGGCACTACTACCGGCTGATGCCGGACGGGCGCCTGCAGATCGGCAGCCGCAGCGCCATCACCGGCAACGATGCACCGCAGCACAAATACAAGGACAAGCTGGTCAGCGACCTGCACCGCAAGTTCCCCGCGCTCGAAGGCATCCAGATCGACTATTCTTGGTGGGGCTGGGTGGATGTCAGCCACGACATGATGCCGCGCATCTTCCAGCCCGACCCGGCCCAGACCATCTATTACGCAATGGGCTACGGCGGCAATGGCGTGATGTACTCCGCGCAGGCGGGCAAGCGCATGGCGGCGCTGATCGCGGGCAAGAGCGCCGGGCCGGAGCTGCCGATCTTCCGCTCGGCGCTGCCGTTCCCGAATGTGCGCGAGATGGTGGAGGCGCAGGCGTTCGCGCCGTTCCGCCGCTTCGGGCAGTGGTTCCTGTATCGCTGGTATCACATGAAGGATKAAGTGATCTAGCCGATCACGGGCTGGCACCAAGACCCAAGACCATAAGAAGACGAGGAGACAGGCATGGACCAAAAGCACCATCCCGCACCATCCCGGCCAGGCCGCCGCGGCGCGCTGCGCGCCCTCGGCGCGCTGGGCGCAGGCGCGGCGCTGACCCATCCCGCGCTCGAAGCGCTGGCGGCCGGCGCTGCCGGTGCGCGGGTCGAGATGCCGTTCGAGAATGGCGAGCGCGAGCTMATCGCCTTTCCCCAGAAGCGGCCGCTGATCCTGCTCACCAGCCGGCCGCCGCAGCTCGAAACGCCCTTTGCCGTGTTMAACGACGGCGCGATCACGCCCAACGACGCCTTCTTCGTGCGCTACCACTGGAGCGGCATCCCCACCAGCATCGACCCGCAGGCTTACCGCCTGCGCGTAGGCGGCAAGGTCAACACGCCGCTGGAACTCTCGCTCGACGAGATCAAGCGCCTGTCCACCCCGGTGGACCTGGTGGCGGTCAACCAGTGCTCGGGCAACAGCCGCGGCTTCTTTTCGCCGCGCGCCAACGGCGGCCAGCTGGGCAACGGCGCCATGGGCAACGCGCGCTGGACCGGCATCCCGCTCAAGGTATTGCTGGAGAAGGCCGGAGTGCAGGCCGGCGCCTTGCAGGTGAGCTTCGACGGCATGGACCGCCCACCGCTGGAAGGCGGCCCGGACTTCGTCAAGGCGCTGGCCATCGACCACGCGCTCGACGGCGAGGTGATGCTCGCATGGGCCATGAACGGCGCGGACCTGCCCATGCTCAACGGCTACCCGCTGCGGCTGGTCGTGCCCGGCCACTACGGCACCTACTGGGTCAAGCACCTGGCCAACATCCAGGTGCTCGACAAGCCGTTCGACGGCTTCTGGATGACCGCCGCCTACCGCATCCCCGACAACGCCTGCGCCTGCGTGGCGCCCGGCACCGCGCCCGCCCGCACGGTGCCGATCAACCGCTTCAACGTGCGCTCCTTCATCACCAGCCTGGCCGATGGCGCCAGGCTGCATGCCGGGCGCCAGACCGTGCTGCGCGGCATCGCGTTCGACGGCGGCTTTGGCGTGGACGAGGTCGCCTTGTCCACCGACGGCGGCCGCACCTGGCGCGCGGCGCAACTGGGCAAGGACCTGGGCCGCTACTCCTTTCGCGAATGGACCGCGACGTTCACGCCGCCGAAGAAGGGCGAGTACGAGCTGAAGGTACGCGCCAGCAATCGCATCGGGCAGAGCCAGCCGCTTGCCGCCCTGTGGAACCCGGCCGGCCATATGCGCAACGTGGTGGAAACCACCCGCGTGGTGGCGGCATGAAGGAGGCAGCCATGCAACTCGTCAAACCCGGGCGCCGTGCCGGCTTCATGCTGGCGCTGGGCTGCCTCGCCGGCGTGCCGGCCGCGCACGCGCTGGAGATCACCCTGCCGCCCGAGACGGCGCGCTACACGCCGAGCGAATTGCCCGGCTACCGGCTGGTGCAGCAGAACTGCATGACCTGCCACTCCGCGCAGTACGTGCAGACGCAGCCGCCGTCGTCGCCGCGCGGCTACTGGGATGCCACCGTCAAGAAGATGAAGAAGCCCTTCGGCGCGCCCTTCCCGGATGAAGACATTCCGGCCATGGTCGACTACCTCAGCAAGACATACGGGGCGGAGCGCACGGCCTACGCGGGCACGGCGGCGCCGCAAGGCGCAGGGGCCGCGGCACCGGCTGCCGTCGCCACCGCCGGCAGTCACGATCCCCTKGCCCTGATGGCGGCCAACAACTGCAGCGCCTGCCATGCCGTCGACAAGAAGATCGTAGGACCGGCGTTCAGGGACGTGGCGGCAAAGTACGCGAACCAGCCCGGCGCCGCGGCGCTGGTGGCGCAGAACATTGCCGCCGGCGGCGCGGGCAAGTGGGGCCAGGTTCCGATGCCGCCCTACCCGGGCCTGGCCAAGGAGGACCTGCAGAGCCTGGCGCAGTGGATCCTCGGCCGTTGAGGGGAGCGCAGCGGCCACGCCATCGCTTCTTGCACGCCGCCCGCCGGCCTGCGGGCAACCCGCATATCGCCGGGGCGCGGCATCGCCCATAATCTGCCGCTCGTCACGACGGTCACGACAACTCAGGCAGGAGCGGGAGCGCAAGCGGCATGGCAAGCATGGGCAAGGCGAACACTTTCTGGAACCGGCTGTTGCAGCTATCTCCCGATTCCGGCGTCAGCCTGCAGGCGCAGTTGCGCCAGCGGCTGGTGTCGGCCATCCTGGCCCGGCAGTTGCCGGAAGGCAGCGCCCTTCCCTCCAGCCGCGAACTGGCGGCCACCCTCGGCATCGCGCGCAATACGGTGATCCTGGCCTTCCAGCAACTGGTCGAGGAACACTTCCTGGAGACCCGCCCGCGGCGCGGCTACTTCGTGGTGGAGCAACTGCCCAGCGCGGCCAGGCCGGCAACGGCATCGTCGCAGGCGGCGTCCACCGGCGCCAACGGCGCCTGCGCGGGCGAGACCGCGGACGGCGCCCAGGGCGGCGGCCCCGACTGGACCGCGCGCCTGCCGGACATGACCGGCAGGCGCGCCATCGTCAAGCCCAGCGAGTGGCAGAACTATCCMTACCCCTTCATCTACGGCCAGTTCKATCCCGCCTTGTTCCCCACCGCCGACTGGCGCGAATGCTCGCGCATGGCGCTGGCCGTGCTGGAGATCCGCGGCTGGGCCTCGGACCTGATCGACCGGGACGATCCGCTGCTGATCGAGCAGTTGCAGAAGCACATCCTGCCCCGGCGCGGCGTGTGGGCCAACCCGGACGAGATCATGGTTACGATGGGCGCGCAAAACGCGCTCTACCTGCTGGCCGACCTGCTGATGCAGGGCGCGCGGGTCGGGCTGGAGGAGCCGGGCTACAACGACGCGCGCCACATCTTCGGCATGCGCGCGCGCGAAGTGGTGCCGCTGCCGGTGGACGAGTCCGGCCTGTGTCCGGATGCCGCGCTGGCGCAATGCGACTACGCCTTCATCACGCCCAGCTACCAGTGCMCCACCACCGTCACCATGCCGCTGGAGCGGCGCGAGACGCTGCTGCGCGAGGCGCGCCGCCACGACGTGGTGCTGATCGAGGATGACTACGATACCGAGAACCCGGCGCTGACCCAGCCCGTCCCCGCGCTCAAGAGCCTGGACCGCGACGGCCGCGTCATCTACGTGGGCAGCCTGTCGAAGTCGTTCGTGCCCGGCATCCGGCTCGGCTATATCGTCGCCCCCGCCGCCGTGATCCGGCAGGCGMGCGCGCTGCGGCGCTTCATGCTGCGCCATCCGCCCGCCAACAACCAGCGCGCCACCGCGCTGTTCATCTCTCTGGGCCACCACGATGCGCTGCTGCGCCGCGTGGCGCCGATCTTCCAGCGCCGCGCCGGAATCCTGCGCGAGATGCTGGCACGCCACCTGCCGCAGGCGCGCGCGCACAACTCGCCCGGCGCTTCGTCGTTCTGGGTGGAAGGCCCGCCGGGGCTCGACGCCCGCAAGCTGGCCGCGACCGCGCTGGCGCACGGGGTCATCATCGAGCCAGGTGACGTGTTCTTCTCCACCGATGCGCCCTCCCCGCATTTCCGCATGGGCYACACCGCCATTGCCGACGAGCGCATCGAAGAGGGCGTCAAGCTGCTCGGGCAGCTGGTCGGCCAGGCGGCGGGCCCGGCCGGGCGCTGATGCGGCCCCTGGCCGTGCGGCCCTGCCGCCGGCACGCACACGGCGGGCAAGGAGTAGCATGACGCCCTGCCCCAGCCATCGATCCAGCTCATGCGTTCCACGCGATCCCTGCCGCCCCTCCTGTCATTGCGGGCCTTCGAAGCCGCCGCGCGGCGGCTGAGCTTCAGCCAGGCCGCGCAAGAACTGTTCGTGACGCAAAGCGCCGTCAGCCACCATATCCAGCGGCTGGAGGCCGACCTGGGCGTGGCGCTGTTCGAGCGCCGCACGCGGGCCGTGGCGCTGACCGAGGCCGGCCAGGCCTACTACGCGCAGGTACACGCGGCGTTCGAGCTGCT
Source organism: Cupriavidus sp. 05T41 (assembly GCF_056396525.1). Classification (NCBI taxonomy): domain Bacteria; kingdom Pseudomonadati; phylum Pseudomonadota; class Betaproteobacteria; order Burkholderiales; family Burkholderiaceae; genus Cupriavidus; species Cupriavidus sp. 05T41. The sequence goes on along the minus strand of NZ_JBFTLQ010000047.1, from coordinate 52,244 downwards.
GCGCCTTGGCACCGAGCAGGTTCGCGCCCCCGCCGCCGCGCGTACCGCGCTGAGCGTCGGGCTGCTGGCGTCGTTTGCCACCCGCTGGCTGGCGCCGCGGCTGCCGGCGTTCACCGCGGCCCGTCCCGACATCGACCTGCATCTGCGTCCCGATATCGCGCTGGCCGACGTCGCCGGCGGCGAGGTGGACATGGCGATCCGCTATGGCCAGGGCGCATGGCCCGGCGTGCGCGCGCAGCTGCTGATGTCCGAGCGCCTGTCGGTGGTATGCGCGCCCGCACTGATCGCCGGTCCCGCCCGCCCGCGCCAGCCGCAGGACCTGCTGCGCTACCCGCTGCTGGCCTCGCATGCGAAGCAACCGTTCGAGTGGAACGCGTGGGCGCATCGCTTCGGCCTGGACCTGAGGCAGGCGCAGACCGTGCAACTGCACKACTACAACATCGTGGTGGAGGCGGCGCTGGCCGGGCAGGGCCTGGCGATGGGCCGCCACCGCCTGATCGCCCCGCAGMTGGCCAGCGGCAAGCTGGTCCAGGCGCTGCCCGGCACCATGCTGGACGACCCCCGCATCGGCTGGTGGCTGGTCATGCCGCGCGGCACGCCGGGCGAGGCCGCGCAGGCCTTCCGCGCCTGGCTGATGGAGGCCGTGGCGCAAGATCCGGCAGGCGCCATGCATTAGCCCTGCTCATGCATGGTGCGCAAGAACTGGTTTGTCACAGGCTCCCGCTGCCCGTAGGATGAGGCTTTCCCGTCCCGGCCGGCCGAAGCTGCGCCAGCCGGGCTAACCAGGCATCCCCGACATGACCCAATCCCTCGGCGCCCGCGTGGCCGATCTCGGCCTCACCCTGGAACCGGCGGCCGCGCCCGCCGCCAACTACGTGCCGTTCGTGCTGGAGGGCAATGTGCTCTACGTCTCCGGCCAGATCTCGCGCAGGGACGGCCAGCCGGCCTATCTCGGCCGCCTCGGCGACAATATCGCCGAGGACGACGGCGTGCAGGCCGCGCGCCTGTGCGCGCTGGGCCTGCTGTCGCAGATCGCCGCCGCCACCGGCGACCGGCTGGACCGCGTGGCGCGCGTGCTGCGCCTGGGCGTGTTTGTCGCCAGCACGCCTGACTTCCACCGCCAGAGCGCCGTCGCCAACGGTGCCTCGGACCTGATGGTGCAGGTTTTCGGCGAAGCCGGCCGCCATGCGCGCAGCGCGGTCGGCGTGGCGGCCCTGCCCAGCGGCGTGGCCGTGGAAGTCGAGGCCGTGATCCTGCTGGCCCAGCCCTGAACCCTGTCGCGCGCCTCCGGAGGTCCCATGCCTGCTCCMCTCACACCCGCCGCCGTGGAGGCGCTGCGCGCCCGCGCGCCCGGCACCCGCACCACCACGCATTTCAACCATGCCGGCGCCTCGCTGCCGTCCGCCGCCACGCTGGAGGCGATACAGGCCCAGCTCTTGCGCGAAGCCACGGCCGGGCCGATGGAAGCCGGCGTGGCCGCGCGCGCGCAGACGGCACGCGCGCGCTCCCTCGCCGCGCAGCTGGTCAACGCCGAGCCCGCCGAGATCGCCCTGACCACCGGCAACTCGCCCGGCTGGGGCGCGGCATTCGCCGCGCTGCCGTCGTGGCGGCCCGGCGACCGCATCCTGGTCGCGCGCCACGAATGGGGMGGCAACCTCGCGGCCATGCGCCTGGGCGCGCAGCGCGCGGGGGCGACGATCGAGGTGATTCCGTCCGACCACAGCGGCGCGGTCGATCCGCGGGCGCTGGAGGCCATGCTCGATGAGCGCGTGCGGCTGGTCTCGCTGACCTGGCTGCCGGCCAATGGCGGCCTGATCAATCCCGCCGCGGCCATCGGCCAGGTGACACGCCGCCATGGCATCCCGTACTTCATCGATGCCGCGCAGGCCGTAGGCCAGCTGCCCATCGACGTGGCCGAGCTGGGCTGCGACGTGCTGACCGGCGCAGGCCGCAAGGCGCTGCGCGGCCCGCGCGGCACCGGGCTGCTGTACGTGCGCAAGGACTTCCTGCCCCGGCTCACGCCCGCCTTCGTCGACACACACTCGGCGCCGCTGGGCGCGGACGGCGAGCCCGTGCTGCGCGGCGACGCCGCCCGCTTCGAGTCGGCCGAAGCCGCGAAGGCAATGCACTGCGGGCTGGCCAATGCCTTGCAGGAAGCCCTGGAAATCGGCCTCGGGCCCATCCGCGCGCGCATCGACGCCACCGCGCAGGCACTGCGCGCGCAACTGGCGGCGATCCCCGGCGTGACGGTGCTGGACCAGGGCCGCGAGCGCTCCGGACTGGTGGCCTTCAACCTGGCCGGCCATGGCGCGGCAGACGTGCAACGCAGCCTCGCGCAGCGCGGCGTGACGATCGGCAGCAATGGCATTGCCTATACGCCGCTGGACATGAACGCGCGGGGGCTCAGCGAGGTTGCGCGCGCTTCGGTCAGCTACCTCACCACCGAGGCGGAGATCGACAAGTTGATCGAAGCGCTGCGCGCGCTGGCCCGCTAGCTAGCCCGCAAGCCCGGTAGCCCGGCAGGAACCGGCTATGCAAGACCGGAGCCGGGCGTCATGTCAGGCCTTGATTTCATTGCTCAGCGCCTGGCCCGACGCGAATTCGGTCACGTTGCGCAAGGTCGTCTCGCAGATCGTCGTCATGGCTTCCCGCGTGAAGAAGGCCTGGTGGCCGGTCACGATGACGTTGGGAAAAGAGACCAGGCGCTGCACCACGTCGTCCGAAATGATGGTGCCGGAGAGATCGCGGAAGAACAGATCGGCCTCCTGCTCGTACACGTCGAGGGCCAGCCCGCCCAGCTGCCCGCTCTTCAGCGCCTCGATCGCGGCCTCGGTATCGACCAGCCCGCCACGGCTGGTATTSACCAGCAACGCGCCGCGCTTTGCGCGGGCCAGCGAGTCGGCATTGATGATGTGATACGTCTGCGGGGTCAGCGGACAGTGCAGGGAAATGATATYGGCGCTGATGCCGATCTCGCCCGGAACGGCATAGCGAGCCCCCAGGGCCTCGAACTCGGGCGAKGGGAAGGCATCGTAGCCGATGACCTCGCATCCGAAACCGATCATGATCCTGGCGAACACACGGCCGATCTTGCCGGTGCCGACCACGGCGACGGTCTTGCCGCAGAAATCGAACCCCATCAGCCCGTCGAGGGAAAAATTGAAGTCCCGCGTGCGGTTGTAGGCCCGGTGGATCTTGCGGTTGACCGCCAGCAGCAGGGCAACGGCATGCTCGGCGACCGCGTTGGGCGAGTAATTGACCACGCGTACCACCTTCATGCCAAGCCCTTGCGCGGCCTTCAGATCAACGTTGTTGAATCCGGTGCAGCGCAGTGCGACCAGGCTCGTTCCGCCACGCTTGAGCGCATCGAGCACCGCGGCATCCGCCGTGTCGTTCACGAAGATACAGACCGCGTCGCAGCCMGCGGCAAGGCCGACCGTGTCCATATCCAGCAGGTCATCGAAGTACTTGAGCTGATGCCCCTCGGCGGCGTTGGCCGCATCGAGATACTCGCGGTCGTAGGGCTTGGCGCTGAATACGGCAATTTTCATCGCGTGTCTCCCAGGAGGATGGAGGTTCGCTGTTCCGGGGAACGTGACGACCTGGCGAGGCTAGCCCCCGGCCAATGCCCCGACGATCTGCACGAACAGGATCTTTGCAATCGTCATCGAAGGAAAAATCATGGCACAGCCGAGGTCGGGCTGGTCCGTGGGGGCCACACGATTGGCAAAGGCCAGGATCGCCGGATTCCCGGTCGCGCCGGAAATGACGCCCACGGTGATGTCGAACGGCAACTTGAAAACCCACAGGCAGATCAACGCCGTGATCAGCACCAGCGCCAGCACGATGGCAATGCTGTAAAGCAGGAAGGAGATCCCCGTCACGCTGATGGTGGCAAAGAACTTCGGCCCCGAGGCGATGCCCACCTGCGCCAGAAAGATGGTCAGGCCGAAATTGCGCAGAACCAGATTGGCCGACAAGGGCATGGTCCACACGAACGGCCCGGACCGGCGGATCTTGCCAAGATAAAGCGCGACCAGCAGCAGCGMGGCCAGCCCGAGGCTCAGCTTGCCGGCGCCCGGAATCGGCAGCGGGATCATGCCAGCGAGCAGCCCCACCGCCGCACCGATGCCGATCGAGATGAAACTCAGCTCGGCGGTGCCCTTGATGGAGTCACCGAAGAACTTGCGCATCGCTTTTACGTGGGCACGATTCACCAGCAGGCCGACGCGGTCGCCGACCTCGAGGACGAGGCCGGGGCCAGGCAGCATGTCGGCATCGCCCCTGCGCAACTGCACGATCGAGCAGACAACCCCCTCGGGAAAGCGGATGTCGCGCAGCGCCAGCCCGACCACCGCGCGGCTCGATGCAAACACGCGGGCATAGTCGAGATCCTCCCGGTGGCTGCTCATCCGCCCCGGCTGCAACTCGCCCAGGAGCGCGGCTGCGTGCTGGAGCACCGCCGGGTCGGTGGCGGTCGCCAGCAGGACATCGTCGGCCCGCAGGACCAGGTCCTCGCTGGGCAACTGGTTATGGTGTTCGCGGCGCACCGCGGCAATTGCCATCCCGGCGGGCAGGCGCGCCTTCAGTTCGGCGAGCTTCAGGCCGATGAACTCTCGGTTCATMAGGGAAATCTCCGCCGTTTCGATGACCTTTTCCGGCGGCGGCTCGATCTTTACCTTGAGCACCGCGCCAAGGACATAAAGGGCCAGGATCGGACCGGCCACGCCGAAGGGATAGGCCACGCTGTAGCCAACCGCGGCGCCGTCRTTCTTCATGACCGCAATGATCGCCTGCAAGGTCGCCGTGCTGGTGCCTGAACCCGCGAACATCCCCAGCGATTCATCCAGCTTGACACCGAACAAGGGCACCAGCGCCAGCGACACGAATCCGGCGCCGACCACGCCCAGGGCGGCGGCGGCATTGGCCTTCAGTCCTCGAGCACTGCTMAGGCCCGCGAAAAACTGGCCGCCGTACTGGATACCAATGCCATAGAGGAACAGCAGCAGGCCGAGAGTCCCGATGAGTGCGGGTGGCGCCGCTTTCGGCGCAAATCCCCCAATCGCCAATCCGACGAACAGCACGGCCCCCGATCCAAGCGAGACCCCCTTTACATTGATCTCGCCGACAACGTAACCCAGGGCCACGGTGAGGAACAAAGTGAACAGCGGCTGGGTCTCGAACAGCGTCCTGACTGCATCCATGGCCGGCTCCTTCTTGTCGGAACAGAGGATCCGCGCATCGGCGCGCGCACGGATCAGCTCAAGCCGTCGCGCGCGACCCGGATTCCCTCAATCGGGTGAGATTCGCTCGGCAGGTAAACCTGGCCATCGTTTCGCGCCCGGTGGCGGAGGGCGGAACGGCATTCAGTGCGGCATCACGTCGATCAGCGACCTGGTATGCCTTGCGATCATCAGTTCCTCGTTGGTCGGGATGACCCACACGGACACCTTGCCGGAGGCCGTGCTGATCCTCGGCCCGCCCGCGGCGTTCGCCGCGTTATCCAGGGCAACGCCAAGCCAGGCCGCCTGCCGGCAGACCTGCTCGCGAATCAGCGCCGCATGCTCGCCGACGCCCGCGGTAAACACCAGCGCGTCCAGGCCTTGCGCCGCGGCGGCAAGCGAGCCCAGCTCCCGCCCGATCCGGTACGTATAGAGCTCGATGGCGAAGCGGGCGAGCGGCGCATCGCTGGCGAGCAGCGCGCGCATGTCGCTGGAGACGCCCGAAACGCCGAGCAGCCCGGACTGGCGGTAGATCAGGTCTTCGATGGCACGCGCATCCATGCCGAGCTCATCCATCAGGTAAAGGATGACACCGGGATCCAGATTGCCGCAGCGCGTGCCCATGGGCAGCCCGTCCACCGCGGTGAATCCCATCGTGCTGGCGACACTCCGGCCAGCCACCAGCGCGCACATGCTGCTGCCGTTGCCCAGATGGGCCACCACCGTCCGGCCCGCCGCGGCGCCAGCGTCGACCGCCGGCAGGACGCTGGCGATGTATTCGTAAGACAGCCCGTGAAAGCCGTAGCGCCGCACGCCGTGCCGCGTGACCGAGGCAGGGAGCGCGAATGCCTGCGCCACTTCCGGCTGCGCCCGGTGAAACGCGGTGTCGAAACAAACCACTTGCAGCAGTTCCGGTCGCCGCTGCGCGAGAATGCGGATCGGCTTGAGGTTGTGCGGCTGGTGCAAAGGCGCCAGCGGGCTCAGGGCCTCGAGCGCCGAGACCACCTCGGGAGTGGCCCTGGTTGCCTGCGTGAACTGCATCCCGCCGTGCACCACGCGGTGCCCCACCGCGACCAGATGATGGCCTTCGCCGTGCCCGCGCAGGAAATCCGCGAGGAATGCGATGGCCCCGCCATGCCCCAGTTCATTCCCGTCGCCCCAGTGCTTGCTCTCCACCTCCGCGCCGGACGCATTGGTGGCGCGAAAGGCGGGCGAGGTGTAGATCCCGTCGAGACTGCCGCGCAGCACCAGTTCCGGCTCGTCGCCGTGCGCACCGAACGCACTGAACTTGATGCTCGACGAGCCTGCGTTGAGTACCAGTATCAAGTCGGCCACAGCGTCACCCCATTGTCTTTCCCGCCTCGCGGCGCGCCTTTGCCACCAGCGCGGCAACCGCGCAGGATGCCAGCCGGGTCGACACGGAGTCTGCCCTGCTGGTGAGAATGATGGGCACCCGCGCGCCGAGCACGACGCCGGCCGCATCGGCGCCAGCGAGAAAGGACAGGCTCTTGGCAAGCATGTTGCCGGCCTCCAGGTCGGGCACCAGCAACACATTGGCGCGACCCGCKACCGGCGAATCGATCTGCTTGATGCGCGCGGCCTCCATGTCGATGGCGTTGTCGAGCGCCAGCGGGCCGTCGACGATCGCGCCGGTGATCTGGTGGCGGTCTACCATCTTGCACAGCGCGGCAGCCTCGATGGTGGACGGGACCTTCGGATTGACGGTCTCCATCGCCGACAGGATCGCCACCCTTACTTCCTTGAATTGCAGCGCATGGGCCAGATCGATGGCGTTCTGGAGGATGTCGGCCTTCTCGGCGAGCGTGGGCGCAATGTTGACAGCCGCGTCGGTGATGATCAGGGCTTCCTCGTGCCMCGGCACGTCCATCACAAAGCAGTGACTGACACGCCGGGCAGTGCGCAAGCCGGTGTCGCCCCTGACCACGGCCGCCATCAGTTCATCGGTGTGCAGGCTGCCCTTCATCAAGGCCTCGGCCTTGCCTTCGCGCACCAGTTGCACGGCAGCGGCGGCGGCCGCCTGGCTGAAGGGCGCATCGACGATCGGGTACAGGCTGATGTCGATACCGCTGGCCCTGGCCGTTTCCTCGATGCGCGCGCGGGGGCCTACCAGTGCGGGGGCGATCAGCCCCAGCTCCGCGGCTTCTACCGCGGCCTCCAGCGAGCTCCGGTCACACGGATGCACCACCGCCGTYGGCGTTGGCGGGATGGACCTGCAAAAATCGATCAGCCGCTGGTACTTCTCGTGCTTGGTGTCCACCCGCAATCCTCCTGCTGTCAACGGCCGTGGCAAGCTGTATCCCGGCGCCCTCAGGCACGCGCAAGGGTGGCCGCGCGGCGCGCGCGCTCTGGCTTGCCTGCCAGGGTTGTCCGGATGCGCGCGAGCATCGCCACCTGCTCGGCCGTGGGCTTGCTGCCAAGCACGCGCGCGTCTGCCGACAGCTTGTCGAGCAGCGCCAGCAGCCGTTCGCGGTCGGCGGGATCCTGGAGCAGGACCGGCAGCGTMTCCAGGGCCTGCTCCGGTGCATACCGCACGGTGATCTCCTGCTGGCCGCGAATCTTGCGCCATTCGTGGGGCGCCAGTTCGGGCAGGTATTCCGCATAGTCGGCGACCATCTCCTTGCGCATCTCCAGGCGCGAGAGCGGCAGCGGCTCCCCGTGGCGCATCAGCAGCAAACCCACCCGGCTGAGCGCCTCCACATAGCCGCCGCTGGCCACCGCGGCCAGGGCCGCCGTGACCTCCGGCAATRCCGCCGGATCGACAGYCGCGGCCGGCGCGGTCCGGGCAGACCCCTTGTCGCCAAAATACAGCGAGAACATATTGGCGTAGATGCCGAAGAAGGACGCCTCCGTCATGGCGTCGCGCATGGCCCTGTAGCCATCGAGCGCCGCACTGACGACCTCGGCCCCGGCCTGCTCGCGCTGGCGCAGCGGATGGTCKGGCTCCATGGCCTGCCGGTTTGCCCTGACGGCGTCGGCGGCGGGGCCCAGCYAGGCAAGCCAGGGATTCATATCCGACAGCGCCCAGTTCTGCACGCGCAGCGGGTGAAACTCCCGCAATAGCCGTGCGGACATATCGCTGGACATTGCCTGCACGAACGGTTGCGCGAACAGTTCATAGGCGCGCTGGTTGAAATCGGACAGCGCAGCCACCGCCTCGAACGGCTTCTCGTCGGCACGCTGGAAGCGATTGAGACGCGCAGCGACGTCTTCGAGGCGATGCTCGCGGAACTCGACGTCATATTCGACCTCGCCGTTTTCTCCTTTTTGCGCGCGCTCGGTAATGACCATGCCATACAGCCCGGGCGGCAGCAACTCGATGCTCTTGAGTACCGAAACGATCTGCGCGTGCTCCTTTTGCGCAACCTTCCCGGAAACGAAGATGCCCAGGTGACCGATATTCTGGTGAACCATGCCGACGATGACCTGGCCTAGCGCCTTGATCTGCTCGGTGCTCTCATACAAATCCACGACCCAGTTGAATGCCTGCTGCGGCGGGGTGATGTTGTCCCCCATCGAGGCGAACAGCACGATGGGGGATTTGATGGCACGCAGGTCGAAACCCTTGCCGCCCGCGCCCTTCACATCGCCGGACCACAGCTTGTTACCGACAAACAGATTGCGGGTGATCCACTCGATCTCCTCGCGGTTCATCAGGTAGTAGCCACCCCACCAGCGCTCGAACTCCAGGAAGCGCGGCGGTTCCGTGTCAGCCTTGTTGTAGAGGTTGAAGTATTTGTCCCACAGGCTGTTGGCGGGATTCAGGTTCTCGAAGTTCTGCACCAGATGGGCGCCATCGAACTTGCCGTTGCCGAGATCCGCGGTGAAAGAGGACAGCCAGGTCCCGCCCAGCAGCCCCCCTGCATAGCGCATCGGGTTATCTCCCTCGTCCTCGCTCMAGGCTCCGCTCCAGTACGACATCGGCGCACCGTTGATCACGATGGGGCCGGTGTCGTCCGGGTCGGACGCGGCCAGCATCATGGCCGCCCAGCCACCCTGGCAATTGCCGATGATGGCCGGCTTGGGGCTGTCCGGATGCAACGCACGGACCTTCCTCACGAACACCTGCTCCGCTTCGCAGACGTCGAGCAAGGTCTGGCCCGGTTCGGGATCGCGGAAGAAAATAACGAAGTAGACCGGATGACCCGCACGCAATGCGACGCCCACCTGCGAATCGTCCTTGAAGCCCCCGATGCCGGGACCATGACCGGCGCGGGGGTCGATGATCAGGTAGGGGCGGCGGTCCTCGCCGACCTGCACGCCCTCGGGAGGCGTGATGCGCAGCAGCGCATAGTTCACCGGCCGCGCGAACTGGCGGCCGTCGAGGACGAATTCGTAGTCGAAGTGCAGCACCGGCTTCAGGCCCTGCACCGCGTTCTCGACAAACTGATTGCCGCGCTGGCGCAGCGTGTCCCAGAAGAGAATGGMGCGCTGCGCCGCATCCCCCCCGTATGCGTAACAACTCAAGGGATCGGCGCCGGCCATCAGCCTGGCGGCGGCCACCGCGCCATCCCCACTGCCATCGCCATCGCCATCGCCATAGGCGGACCTTACCCGACGACCCAAGGCCGCTTGCGCGTTCTTGATGCGTTTCTGGAGCACCAGACCGGTCTTGATTCCGATCTCATGGGCATGCTCAAGTTGCTTTCCGGCATCCATGGTATTGACCTCGACAGCGAGTCCTTCGGGCATCCGGGTCCCAGTACTCTCCGGGCAACCGGCGCAGTGCATCTCGTTCGTCCAAGCTAAAACCCGCCGCCGGCAGAGCGCCTGTTCCTGCGACGCTGCAGGGCTCGCATGAGCGGCTCGCGCCATCGGACGTGCKGCAAAGCGAAAACGCCAACCACTTGCTGCTTGTGTCTCTATCTTCTTCGCTCCACCCGCCGACACATTGACTCGTCGCAAAGAAATGGCTGCCTTGTGACAGGAATACGTCCTGGCGAGCCTGCGGGGCCACGACATTGGGGTGCATAAGACACATCTACAAAACCACGCCGCCATGGAAGCGCCGATTCTGCTGGAAGGCCTGTGTCAAAGGCGGGATGCCGCCTGAAATAAAAAGCCACGATGTGGCCGGCTGGTGGAGTATAGGAAGGGTTGCCGCCGATCGCTAGGTTGCCCCGCTTCAGTTCCTTGGGCCGGGATGCCGGCGCCGTGTGTTCTTCACCGATCCACGGTGGCGCAGCTCGGGATGACCGAGCTGGCGCTCGACGACGCGAAACGGGCGCTCCATGTGGTGCGCCAGCAAGTCCGCCCGACTTCAATCCGTGGGCGTTTTCCCGCCGCCATCGTCAGTGAAATTGTAGAGATGCGTGTTGTCCGGAGTCTCCCCGATCTTTGTACCGCGCGGCTGGAACCGGATATGGCGACGGAAATTCTCGCTGTCCGACCTGGCGCTCTGGGTGGCAAGCTCGACTGCCTCGGGATAAGCCATCGGGCGCTTCTCCTTTTCGATCTCGAGCAGCATCGTCTGTTCGCTCACCCGCACGCTGTATTTGACCAGATTGTAGAGGAGATACATGGCGAAGAGGTTGTCGAAGTCCTGGTAGGCGCCCTCCTCCCTGCGGAAGTCCAGGGACAAGACCGAGGGGAAGCGATTGGGCAGGTCTTTGAAGGCCACCTTCTCCTCCTCGTGCGGATCCACATAGGTCGAGCCGCCGTACTTCTTGTACAGCACCACCTCCATGCCGTACTGGCGCTTGCCCCACTCCTTGATCAGCTTCATCGCCATCTCGGTAGGGACGTTGGCCCTGGCGGCCGCCACCACCCGCCGTCCGGACAGAAACCTGGCGCTGGTCACTTCCAGGTCCTTGTAGCCAGCGCCAAACTTGAATGCGGCGCCGATGGTCTTGGCGCAGTTGAGGCGCAAGTAGTCGTACTTGACCTCGCCGCTGTGATACTCGGTATCCCTGGCCCGCTGGTGATAGTCGTCATTGATGCGTCCGAAGTAAGCCGCCAGGGCCTCCTTGTCGCTGGCCGGTACGCCGTGCACGCGCACGCCGATAACCGAGCGTTTGTAGATCTCGCCGAAGTCGAGGCCAAACGAGGCCGTCTCCCCGACCGAGGAGACAGTCTTGAACAGGTATTCCTTCTTCGGGATGGCAACCATCAGGTCCGTGGTGTAGTAGCCACTTTCGTGCTTGCGCGTACGGTCGGCATAGAAGTTGGCTGAGTAGACCAGATCGTCGCCACGCGCGTCGTCCCGGATCGCCAGCGCGAAATGGCCGGCCGATCCGCCCTTGGAGGTGCCGAAACTGATCAGCAATTCCAGGTCATAGGGATCCTCGCGAAGGAGGTCGGCAATCTGATCGATATTGGCGGGCTCGGGACCGGCCTTGCTACCGAAGTCGGCGGCGGCCGCCMCCGCTGACAAGAGAACGGCTATCACCACGAAACAAAGCGCCAGCCTCGTCTTCATGACTCCCCCTGTGCCCTCGAATACCTCGGATACCGCGGCTCCGCCCGCAGTGGTTCATGGCCCATTATCGGCTGCCGGGGGCCTTGATGCATCGCTGAATATCCGTCGAGGGGCCCGGCGAGTCTTCAGGTTCCGGCCTTGCCCGTTGAATCCGCCCCAGCCAAGGCCGAAGCCAGCTTGCCGGCCCGGTGACGACAAGCTGTGCGGGCGGGCCCTGTCTCTTGCTGCGCTACCGCGACAAGACGCCGTCATGGGCTTGATCGAGCACAATCATTCTGGATGGATTCTTCTTATTTCGACTTCTGAAAAATTTCATGGTGGCGTGCGTGACGGTTGCGCCTAGAGTGGGCACAAAGGACCTACAGAACACAAATGTCCGTCCGGTTTCCCTCTGACTTGTGGCGCGGGCTTCGAGGGAAGCCGGAGCTTGTCTCGCCCTGGTTCCGGAGCAGCCCAGGCTACATAGCCACCGGACCCAAGAATACGGCTCTCCAGATCCGGGCGGGAACGTTCGCCGGTGCGCTTGCCGGACATTGCCGTGTCCCTGAGCGAGCGCGGAGCTGGGGCACGAAGTCCGATAGGGTGTCCGGCTAAACCGGGCCCTGGGAGGATTGGGGATGAACCTTTGGCTGAGGTGTTTGTTCCGTCATGCCGGCGCATGGCTGTTCGCCGCTCTGACGATGATTTCCTTCAACGCTCATGCGCAAGCCGCATCGGACCAGCCGGCCGCCTTCAAGCCGGAAGAACTCGAGGCACTGGTCGCGCCCATCGCGCTCTACCCCGATTCCGTGCTGTCCCAGGTCCTGATGGCATCGACGTATCCGCTCGAGATCGTGCAGGCCGCACGCTGGGTCAAGGCCAACCCGAAAGTAAAAGGCGACGCCGCGCTCAAGGCGGTAGAGAACCAGTCATGGGATGTCAGCGTGAAGTCGCTGGTTGCCTTTCCGCAGGCTCTCGAGCCGATGAACGACAAGCTCGACTGGACGCAAAAGCTGGGCGACGCTTTCCTCGCCCAGGAGAAAGACGTGCTGGCGGCGGTGCAGCGTCTGCGGGCGCGGGCGCAGCAATCGGGCAACCTCAAGTCGAACGAGCAGCAGAAGGTGATCGTGGAGCCGGCCGCGGCGCCGGCTGCGGCGGCGCCGGCGCAGGGACAGCCCGCCAGCCAGACGGTCGTGCGGATCGAGCCGGCGGACCCGCAGGTCATTTACGTGCCTTCCTACAATCCGACCGTTGTCTACGGCGCCTGGAGCGCCCCCGCCTATCCGCCGTACTACTGGCCACCCTATCCTGCCTACTATCCGGGTGCCGCACTGGCCACCGGCTTTGCATGGGGCGTGGGGCTGGCCGCGGCGGGGGCCATCTTCGGCAACTGCAACTGGGGTGGCGGCGACGTGAACATCAACGTCAACAAGGCCGCCAATATCGACCGCAACTTCGACCGCACCAAGGTGCAGGGCGGCGGAAAATGGCAGCACGACGCCGCGCATCGGAAAGGCGTGGCATACCGGGATAACGCTTCGCGCGAGAAGTTCGGCGGCAGGAGCGGGGCCGGTGCCGACAGGCGCGACGATTATCGTGGCCGGGATGGCGGTCGGGGCGCGTCTGACCGGGCGTCCGTGGCCGACCGCCAGGGGCGTGGCGACCGCGGTGGTGCCGGTGACCGTGGTGGTGTCGGCGACCGCGGTGGTGCCGGTGACCGTGGCGGTGCCGGCGACCGCGGTGGTGCCGGCGATCGTGGCGGTGTCGGCGACCGCGGTGGTGCCGGCGACCGTGGCGGTGCCGGCGATCGCGGTGGTGCCGGCAATCGTGCCGGCGTGTCGGATCGTGCCGGGGGCGGTGGCGGAATCGGAGGCGGCGCGGGCGGCGGTCGCGATAACGCCTTCCAGGGCGTAGGCGGGGGTGGCGCCTCGGCCCAGCGTGACTTCGACCGGGGCCGCTCCAGCACGCAGGCTGCCGGACAACACCAAGGCGGCGCGGCCAGAGGTGGCGGTGGCGGATTCAGTGGCGGTGGCGGTGGCGGCGGTGGATTCAGTGGTGGTGGTGGTGGTGGTGGTGGCCGTGGTGGTGGCGGATTCGGAGGTGGTGGCCGTGGCGGCGGTAGGCGCTAACCTGGGGGAAGCGATCATGGACTMGACACAACGACTTCCCCGCTCCCGGTCTTGCGCCTGGGGCAGTGCCATCGCCATGGTGCTGGCGCTGCTTGCCTGGGGTATGGCCCCGGCCCATGCGCAGAAGGATTTCAGCTCTCCCGAGGCTGCGATGAACGCCCTTGGCGACGCAGTGGCCACCAGCGACGATGATGCGATGAAGTCCCTGTTTGGCGCCAACTATCACGACCTGATCCCGCCGGTCGGCGCAGACATTCGCTACCGCTTCCTTGAGGCCTGGAKCCAGTCGCATGCCATTCGCCCGGAAGGKAAAGACCGCGCCCGGATTACGGCCGGCAACGATGGCTGGACCTTGCCCATACCACTGGTGAAGAACGCCAAGGGATGGCATTTCGATATCCGCGCCGGCGCCGAGGAAATGCGTGTGCGCCGCATCGGCCGTAACGAGCTGGCGGTGATGCAGACCTTGCTCGCCGTTTGCGATGCGCAGAACGAGTACGCGCAGATGAGCCAGCAGGCACAGGGCATATCGGTGTATGCCATGAAGCTCGTCAGCACGCCCGGCAAGCGCGATGGCCTGTATTGGCCAACCAAGCCCGGTGAACCGCAAAGCCCGCTGGGACCTGCGTTCCTCGAGGCAGGCATGCGCAGCAAGGCCCAGGGCGGCTACTACGGCTATCACTACAAGCTGCTTACCTCGCAGGGCAGCCATGCCCCGGGCGGCAAGTATGACTATGTCGTCAATGGCAAGCTCTTCGGCGGATTCGCGGTKATCGCGTGGCCGGTTCGCTACGGGGATACAGGGATCAAGAGCTTCATGGTCAGCCATGACGGGCGGGTCTTCGAAAKCGACCTTGGCCCGAACGGCCAGGACAAGGCGCTGGCGACAAGGTCCTATGACCCGGGCCCGGGCTGGAAAGAGGTGACCCCGTGATATCCATCCCGATGCCTGCAAGTATCGGCGCCGATGCCGACGATAAGGAAACAGGCGCCTTCCTGGCCAGCTACGGGTTTCCTGCATCCGACAAGACCGGTTTCTGGAAAGGCAGCAAGGCCGGCGCGCCGGTGCTGCAGGAGCGCTTCAATTAGCACACCGCCCGCCGGGATCGTGGGGCGATTCGCAAAAACACGGAAGGGAGAACAGCATGAAAGGAAAGACACTATTGGCCATGGCCATGCTGATGGCAGCTACCGCATCGGTCCGGGCACAGCCCGAAACGAAAATGGATGTCACGCAGGCCCCCGGGCAGACGAGTGCCACGGCTACGGCCAAGACGACCGCCAAGATCACCAAGATCGACGCGCCGACGCGAACGGTTTCACTAAAGAGGAGCGACGGCAAGGTCGTGGACCTGGTGGTAGGCGAGGAAGCCAGGAACTTTGACCAGCTGAAGGTTGGCGATGTCGTGTCCGTCGAATACCGCGAGGCCTTGAGCCTGAGCCTGAAGAAGGGCAGCGGTCCGCTCTCCCTGCACGAGCGCGAGATTTCTGACCGCTCCGCGCCGGGCGCAAAGCCCGGTGGCACGATTGGCCGGGAAGTGACGGCCACGGCCGATGTGGTTGCGGTGAACACCGCGGCCAAGACCGTCACCCTGAAGGGGCCAAAGGGACGCACCGTCGACCTGATGGTTGACGATCCGGAACGGCTCAAGAATATCAAGAAGGGAGACCGGGTCCAGGCGGTCTATACGGAGGCCCTGGCGGTGTCCGTGGAGCCGGCCGCCGCCAAGTAGCGGCACGGCAKGACCGGCGTTCCCGGGCGTTCATCCTGGCAGCGTTTGCCGTGGCGGCCACACCCCGTCCCGGCAGCCATGACGTGTTGCCGGATGCCGCCACCTGCTTCGAGGAAGTCCATTTTCGCGACGGAGACACGACATGGCTGCGACTGAAGCAATGGCACCCGGGTTCGAGCTCAATCAGTTCTTCTCGGCCTGGGAAGCGCGTATCGACCGCTGGCGCATCCTGAACCGCATCGCCCGGACCCTGGCCGCCCGGCGGGCGCAAGACACCGACGAATTGCGCCAGCAAGCCAGTGCGGTGCTGGAAGAAATACGTCCCATCGAGGAACTGAACGCATACCCTGGACCGAACCTGACCGCACAGGTGAAAGAGCGCCTCGACAAAGGCGATTGGGTCGGCCTCGAACGCCTTGTGCAACGTATCAGCGGCGCCCTGCTTTCCAATAGCTACCGGGATGACAGAGAGGCCTGGATCGCCGAGGACGAAGGCGAGTCGCACCTCCCGGATATCCTGCCACCATCGATCGGCCACGGACAGAGCCGCAAGCCGTATTTCGAGGTGTTGCTGGTGGCCGCCGGCGAGCGCTCGACCTGGCCCGACTTGCGGGAGACATTTCGCAGGCTGCGGCGCAATGACGATCATTTCATTTATGAAACGGTCGTGGTTGGCAGTTTCGAAGATGCGCTGCTTGCGGCAATCTTCAATTGCAACCTGCAGTCGGTGGTGATCGTCGATGGCTTTGGCTTTACCTCGCAATACACGTCGCCGGTGTTGCGAGACATCATCGTGCGCAATACCCCGACGGGGACCGGAGCGGCCATGGAGGACTCGGGTACGGCGCTTGCGCGCCTGCTCCGCGGMCTGCGCCCTGAGCTCGACATGTTCCTGTCCACCGACCGCGACGTCGGTCACCTCGCCGGCTCCGAGGAGGCCGCGCCACTGCGCCGGATCTTCTACGGCGCGGAAGAAACGATGGAAATCCATCTGGCCATTCTCGATGGCATCAAGGATCGCTACGAAACGCCGTACTTCGACAACCTGAAGGACTACGCGGCGCGTCCGGTTGGAACCTTTCACGCCTTGCCGATCGCGCGCGGAAAGTCGATTTTCAAGTCGAACTGGATCCGCGACATGGGTGAATTCTATGGCGCCAACCTCTTTCTCGCGGAATMATGCGCCACCACCGGCGGGCTGGACAGCCTGCTGGAGCCGACCGGCAATATCAAGCTGGCCCAGGACAAGGCCGCGCGCGCCTTCGGCGGCGACCGCTCCTTCTTTGTCACGAATGGCACCTCGACCGCCAACAAGATCGTTCACCAGGCGCTGCTCACCCCGGGCGACATCGTCCTGATCGACCGCGACTGCCACAAGTCGCACCACTACGGCATTGTGCTGGCTGGCGCGCAGCCGCTCTACATCGATGCATACCCGCTCACGCAATACTCGATGTACGGCAGCCTTGCGATCCGCCCCATCAAGCAGGCCCTGCTGGCGCTCAAGGCCGAAGGCAAGCTCCACCGGGCCAAGATGCTGGTGCTTACCAACTGCACGTTCGACGGCCATATCGCCAACGTGGAACGGACCATGCTGGAATGCCTTGCCATCAAGCCCGACCTGGTCTTCCTGTGGGACGAGGCATGGTTCGGCTTTGCGCGCTTCTCGCCATTGCTGCGCATGCGCACCGCGATGGGCGGMGCCGCCAGGTTGCGCGAACTGATGCATGACGCGGCCTATCGCGACAAGTACGAGGCGTTCAGACAATCGATCGATGGCATCGGCGACACCGATCCGCGGCTGCTCGACATCCCATTGCTGCCTGACCCGGACCAGGTCAGGATACGGGTCTACCAGACGGAGTCAATCCACAAGTCGATGTCGGCCCTGCGCCAGGGTTCGATCATTGTCGTGGCCGACCAGCAATTCCACACAGTCGAGCCGCAGTTCAAGGAAGCGTTCTTCACGCACACCTCGACCTGCCCGAACCTGCAGATCATTGCGTCCATCGACCTGGCCAGACGGCAGATGGAACTAGAAGGCTACGAGCTGGTGCAGCGCGCCATACAACTGGCCATCGAGATCCGCAAGGAGATCAACAATCATCCGTTGATCTCGAAGTACTTCCACGCCGCCACGCCGGCGGAAATGATTCCGGCGGAGTRTCGCGTCACCGGATTTGCCGATTACGGCATGCCAGGCAGCACCATCGCGGATGCCACACAAGCCTTGCGCACCGACGAGTTCTTCCTCGATCCGACCCGTATCACGCTGCTTTGCGGCAACGCGGGGTACGACGGCACCMGTTTCAAGGGGCTCCTGGCCGAAAGMTACGACATCCAGATCAACAAGACCTCGCGCAACAGCGTGCTGGTGCAGATCAATATCAACAATACCCGCAGCGACATGGCGCACCTGATCAAGGCGCTTGCCGATATTTCCCGCGCGCTGGATCGCGAACTGGACGAGGGCGACGAAGCCGCGCGCGCCAGTTTCCAGGCTCGCGTGAAGGGATTGGTGGAGGACGTGCCGGAACTGCCGAACTTCAGCCGCTTCCACAACGCGCTGCGCGAGAACAGCGAGAGCGCAACGTCGGAAGGTGACATGCGTGCCGCCTACTACCTGGCCTATGACCCGCAGGCTTGCGAGTGCATCCGCCTGAACGACCCCCGCATCGACGAGCGACTGAAGAATGGCCCCGAGCTGGTGTCCGCCAAGTTCGTGATCCCCTACCCTCCCGGCTTCCCCATCATGGTCCCCGGGCAGGTGATTACGCCGGAAACCATTGCCTTCATGCGCAAGCTGGATGTGAAGGAGATCCACGGATTCAACGCGGCGCGCGGCCTCGAGCTGCTTAAGCCGGAAGCCCTGGACGCCCTGAACAAGGCACGCTGACCCGACGCGCGCTTGCATCCTATCCGTGATCCGCAGGAAGCACTGGATGGACTGAAGCGGAAACGTGTGACTTAACCTATCGAAAAAAAAGCGGGAGAAACGCCATGTCCTGGTTCGTGACAACGCTCAGAGCCTATCCGGAAATCGCCATTTTCCTTGCGCTGGGGATCGGATACTGGATTGGCGGGAAAAGCTTCAAGGGCTTCAGCCTGGGCGCCGTCACCTCGACGCTGCTTGTGTCGATTGTCATTGGCATCCTCGGCGTGAAGATTTCCCCCAACGTGAAGTCCGTCTTCTTCCTGATGTTTCTGTTCGCCGTCGGCTATGGCGTAGGTCCGCAGTTCGTACGCGGCATCGCCAAGGATGGGGTGCCACAAGCCATCTTCGCCTTGGTCATGTGTCTGTTGTGCCTGGCCTCCGCCGTCGGCGCGGCGCTGATGGCCGGATACGACCTGGGCTCCGCCGCGGGGCTTTTTGCCGGATCGCAAACGATCTCCGCATCGATGGGMCTCGCCACCGACGCGATCAATCGCCTTGGCTTGCCACCCGACGAGGCAAAACAACTACTCGACAGCATGCCGATCGCATACGCCGTTACCTATATCTTCGGCACTGTCGGCTCGGCGATCATCCTGGCGCAGATCGGCCCGAAGCTTCTGGGCATTGATCTGGTAGCCGCGTGCAAGGACTACGAAAGAGAACTGGGCGCCGGAGCGCCGGGTGAAGCCGGCACGGAATGGCATGAATTCGAATTGCGCGCCTATGCCCTGGCGCCAAACAGCCCTTATATCGGCAGGTCGGTGGGCGAGCTCGAGGCGGGAACCCAGGAGGGCGTGCGAGCCTTTGTCGAACGCATTCGCCGCGGCGGCAAGATCATGGAGGTGGACCTCAGTACCAGGCTCGAGGCCGGCGACGTTGTCGCGATCGGCGGAAAGCGCAATCAGCTKATCGAGCGCCTCGGCCCAAGCGGACGGGAGGTCGAAGACGCGGAACTGCTCGATGTCCGCACCGAGGGCGTCGATATCTACGTCACCAACAAGGAAGTCGATGGTCGTCCTTTGCAGGACCTGGCCCGCTGGCCGGGCGCGCGCGGCGTGTTCCTCAAGAAGATCAAGCGCGGGCCGACCGAAACCGTGATCCCGGTGCTGCCCAAGACGAAGCTCTATCGGGGCGACGTGATCACGGTKGTCGGTCGCACACAGGATATCAACGCGACCGCGAAGCAACTTGGCTATATCGATCGGCCCACGTCGGTCACGGACGTGGCATTCATGTCACTCGCGATCACGGTTGGCGCGCTGATCGGCGCGGTCGTCCTGAAGATAGCGGGGGTTCCGATCACCCTATCCACGGCGGGTGGCGCGCTGATCGCCGGCATTATCTTCGGGTGGTACAGAGCCATACATCCGACCTTTGGCCGCATCCCGGAGCCGACCGTCTGGTTCATGAACTCCGTCGGGCTCAATGTCTTCATCGCCGTGGTGGGAATCTCCGCCRGCCCCGGCTTTGTCGCCGGCCTGCAAAAGCTTGGGATCAGTCTTTTCCTTTGGGGCATCTTTGCAACGGCGGTGCCGCTGATCATTGGCATGCTGCTCGCCAAGTTCGTGTTCCGCTTTCATCCCGCCATCCTGCTCGGCGCGTGCGCTGGCGCGCGGACCACCACGGCTGCACTGGGCATGATCTGCGAAGCGGCACAGAGCCAGGTTCCGGGTCTTGGCTACACCGTCACCTACGCCGTAGGCAATACGTTCCTGACGATATGGGGCATGGTGATGATCATGATTCTCGCGTGAGCGCACCATGAAGAACCTGCTCGCGACCCTGACGATCGGCGCCATCCTGTCCGTCTCGGGTTGTACCTACTATGGCTATCCGGCCACCACCGCGCCCGCGAACTACGACCGCTCGTTCTTCGCGGMGGCGGACGCCTTGCGTGAACAGGGTGTGGCGATCAACGTGCAGGACCAGGCAAGCGGGACGGTCGCGGGCCTGCGCGATGGCACCAGTGTGAGCGCCAGCGTGCGGCAACAGCCCGACGGCAGCGTGCGGGTGCAGTTCAACGCCAGCGATGCGCGCGATCCCGGACTACTCGACCGCGTCTCGCGCAGCTACGACCGCCGGATGGGCCGCTGATCCCGCGTTTGCATCGATTCGCAAGTCTTTTTTGCCACGTACCATTTTTGGAGGAATGCGCCATGAGCAAGCCAGATCCGTCGAAGTTAGCGAATCTCTCGCCTTTTGAACTCAAGGACGAATTGATCAAGCTGGCTGGAAGCGTCTCGAACCGGTTGATGCTCAACGCCGGACGCGGCAACCCCAATTTCCTTGCAACCGTTCCGCGCCATGGCTTCTGGCAGCTTGGCCTGTTTGCCATGACCGAATCCGAACGGTCCTTCTCTTACCTTTCGGAAGGTGTCGGGGGTTTTCCGCGCAGGGCTGGTATCGAGGAGCGCTTCGATCTCTTCGCGCGATATCACCGCGACACGCCGGGAGTGAAGTTCCTGACCGGCGCCGTCTCGTTCGTGCGAGACCAGCTCGGCCTGGATGGGGGCGACTTCCTCTATGAAATGTGCGAAGGCATCCTGGCCTGCAACTATCCGGTGCCGGACCGGATGCTCAGGATCAGCGAAAAAATCGTCAAGCAATACCTGCGCAAGGAAATGATCGGCGCGCATCCCTTCCTGGGCGATTTCGACTTGTACGCGGTCGAGGGCGGTACTGCCGCCATGACATATCTGTTCAATTCGATGCKGGCCAACCGGCTACTTAAGGCGGGTGACAAGATTGCATTGGGCATGCCCATATTCACGCCATATATCGAAATTCCGGAGCTGAAGGAATATGACCTGACCGAGCTCACGATCGACGCCGATCCGGCGGCTGGCTGGCAATACCCCAAGAAGGAACTGGACAAGCTGCGCGATCCGGACGTAAAGGCTTTTTTCCTGGTGAACCCGAGCAATCCGCCTTCCGTCCGAATGAGCGACGAGGGTCTTGAGCATCTCGCTTCCATCGTCAAGGAGCGGCCGGATCTGATCATCCTGACCGACGACGTGTATGGCACCTTTGCCGACAACTTCGTGTCGCTGTTTGCCATGTGCCCAAAGAACACCATCCTGGTGTACTCCTTCTCGAAATACTTTGGCGCGACCGGCTGGCGACTGGGCGTCATCGCCACCCACAAGTCGAATCTGTTCGACGAGAAGATAGCGGAATTGCCGAAGGCGGAACGCCAGGAGCTGAACCACCGCTATGCCTCCATCACCACGGAACCCGACAAGTTGCTGTTTATCGATCGTATCGTGGCCGACAGCCGCACCGTGGCGCTCAATCACACGGCGGGCCTCTCCACTCCGCAACAAGTGCAGATGGTGCTGTTCTCCCTGTTCTCCCTGATGGATTCGTCGGACAACTACAAGGACGCCATGAAGCGGCTGATCCGCAGCCGCAAGGCCGCCTTGTATCGCGGAATGGGCGTCGCCCCCGAGCCGGTGGATTCGAACGTCGTCGACTATTACACGCTGCTCGATGTCGAGCAGCAAAGCAGGGAAGTCGGCGAGGATTTCGTCAAATGGCTGCTTGATACCGTCGAGCCGCACGAATTGTTGTTCCGGCTAGCCGAGGAAGCCGGCGTGGTGCTGCTGCCCGGAAAGGGATTCGGTACGCGCCACCCATCGGGACGGGTTTCGCTGGCCAACCTGAACCAGGAAGACTATGTGAAGATCGGTCGTTGCGTTCGCAAGCTGCGCGACGAGTACCTGGAGCGCTACAGGAAGTCCGGCGGGAAGGCGGAGAAGGGCAAGAAGAAGTAGACAGACCGGCCGGATGACGTTGATAGCGCCGCGGCCCCCCCGGTGCCGGCCATGTCGGCCGGGCTGCCGGGAACGGCCGCGGCGCGGACATGGTGAGCTGGCACGGGTGTCGCACGAGCCGACGGGTTGCATCCGGCACATCATCCATTCGGCCATGTCGCCCGCGGTGCCCCGCAAAGAACCGGCAGCCCGGTCGTGCGGTCATGCAACGACCAGCGAACACCCGGAGGCAACTCCCGACGGCGGCGCAGCCCGGTACGCCGGCAACCCGCCCGTCAACTTCGTAGCAGGCATCCCCGGTTTGCGCCGCGAGGCAGCGGCAGGCACATGAGACGGGTCGCCGAATGCGGTAGCGAGAACGCACAGTCCATCCGCTTGCGTAAGGCCCGAGCCAAGCGCCTCAGGTTTTCCCTGACTGTCCCAGGATGCAAAATTGATGTCCCGGATCATCAAACCGTGTGCAACTGATCCTAGATACTTGTCATCAGTTGCGACCGGACGCTGGCAGGTGCCGTGGAAGGAAGCGTCGACTCACCGGCCCAGACCGCCGGGAGTGCAGTCAAAGTCTTCCATCAGAGGCATTTATGCTTGGACAACGTTCCACACATTMCATCATGGCAGTAAATCCGGTMAGGCCAGCCGGGACGCATCCCTACTCGTGGGTGGTCTTCGCACTGGGCTTTGGCCTGCTGCTGTCAGACTACATGTCCCGCCAGGTGCTCAATGCAGTATTTCCGCTGCTGAAGAACGAATGGGCACTGACCGACACAGAGCTGGGGGCACTCGGCGGCGTTGTTGCGCTGATKGTGGGCGTGCTGACCTTGCCGCTGTCGGTCCTGGCCGACCGCTGGGGCCGCGTCAAGAGCCTCACGCTGATGGCGGCCCTGTGGAGCCTCGCCACGCTCGGCTGCGCGGTGGCKACAAACTTCGGCGAGATGTTCATCGCCCGCATGTGCGTGGGMATCGGCGAAGMCGCCTACGGCAGCGTGGGCATTGCCATGGTGCTGTCGGTGTTCCCCCGTCGCCTGCGATCCAGCCTGAGCGCCGCGTTCATCGCGGGCGGCCCGTTCGGGTCGGTTTTGGGGATGGCACTGGGCGGCGCCCTCTCCGCCCACCTCGGGTGGCGCTGGGCGTTTGCCAGCATGGCCATCTTCGGCCTGGTGCTGGTCGCACTGTTTCGCGTCGTGGTGACCGAGCCGCGCCTGAAGGCGCAGCGCGAACTGATCGGCGAGGACAAGGGCGACGAGGCGGCACCCA
This sequence comes from Cupriavidus sp. 05T41, assembly GCF_056396525.1. NCBI lineage: Bacteria > Pseudomonadati > Pseudomonadota > Betaproteobacteria > Burkholderiales > Burkholderiaceae > Cupriavidus > Cupriavidus sp. 05T41. The sequence continues at coordinate 28,780 of NZ_JBFTLQ010000047.1, read as the reverse complement.
AGCGCCTGGCATTGCGGCCCCTGGTTTCCGCCCTGTTTTCGGCGCCTTCGATTMTTTGTGCCTATGTCGGCAGCGCCATGCAGTTGCTCGTCACAGGTGCGCTGCTTGCGTGGATGCCAAGCTACCTGTCGCGCTACTACGGCATGGCCACGGACCGCGCAAGCCTGACGGCCGCCGCCTTCGTGCTGGCCGCCGGCGCCGGCATGATTGTCTGCGGCGCGCTGACCGACTGGGTTGCCCGCAACGCCCCCACCCGCAAGTGGCTGATGGCCATTGCCTACAGCACCACCAGCTGCGCACTGCTCCTGGCCGCCTTCCACACGCCCCCCGGCGCGGCGCAAATGGTCCTGATCTGTGCCGGCATGTTGCTGGTCGGCGGTACGGCCGGACCGGCAAGCGCCGTGGTGGCCAACCTGACGCATCCAAGCATTCACGCGACAGCCTTCGCCACGCTCACGCTGGCCAACAACCTGCTGGGCCTGGCACCCGGGCCTTTTGTGACGGGCGTCATCGCCGACAGGATCGGTCTGCTCGGCGCCCTGCAGATCATTCCGCTGGCCGGGCTGTGCGCCACCTTGGCATTCGCGATCGGGCGCAAGTACTACGCCAACGACCTGCGTCGCATTCAAAGCCAGCGCGCCGCGCAGGCGCGGCCCTGACCTCTCCACCCCCCACCCTTTCATAATGATTGACCCCAACACCACAATCCTGATGGTGCCTGGTCTGCGCGACCATGTGCCGGAACACTGGCAGACGCTGCTCCAGGCGCAACTGCCGAATGCCCGCTCGGTGCCCCCGCTGGAACACGACAAGCTGAGCTGCGCGGCGCGCGTCGCGGAGCTGGACGCAGCGATTGCCGAGATCGACGGGCCGGTGGTCCTGGTGGCCCACAGCGCAGGCGTGATCATCACCGTGCACTGGGCCGCGCAGCACCAGCGTCCGATCCAGGCTGCGCTGCTGGCGGCGCCACCGGACTTCGATCACCCGCTGCCACCGGGGTACCCGGATCCGGCGGCCCTGGCACAGAACGGCTGGCTGCCTACGCCAGCGCAGCTCCTGCCCTTCCCCAGCATCGTCGGGGCGAGCCGCAATGATCCGCTGGCGAAGTTCGAACGGGTCGCCGGGATGGCCCGCGCGTGGGGCAGCCGGCTGGTTGACCTTGGCCACGTGGGTCACCTCAATCCCGCCGCCGGATACGGGCCGTGGCCACGCGCCACGGAATTGCTGGCGGCGTTGACGCCTGCCAGCTAGAGTGGAAGATAGGTCACGCTCCGGCGCTCGCGTTCGAACGTGGCCGCAAGAGAAAGTAGCACCCAAAGCAAATCCGTCTGTCAACGGAAAAATCGGACGCCGTAACCCGGTGAAAGAAAGAAGAGGAGACCAAATGAAATTGAAGAACATTGCCATCGCATCGCTGCTGGTGTGCTCAGGGGGCGCATATGCGCAGTCCAGCGTCACACTCTATGGCGTCGTCGACGCCAACATCGAATACGTCAACCACGTCGGCGCGGTACCCACGGCGGCCAACCAGTTCAATCGCGGCCCGTCCAATGACGTCTACCGCATGGATTCGGGCGGACTGTCCGGCTCGCGCTGGGGCCTGCGCGGCGTCGAAGACCTTGGCGGTGGCCTCAAGGCAGTGTTCGTCCTGGAAAGCGGCTTCAGCCTGGATACCGGCAATGCGCTGCAGAGCGGCCGCCTGTTCGGCCGCCAGGCCTTCGTGGGCGTGCAAAGCAGTTTTGKCCAGTTCACGCTTGGCCGCCAGTACACCTCGATCTTCGAGGCGCTCGCCAACTACTCGCCGACCGCTTATGCCACGCAGTACGAGCCGGTCGTTCTGCAGTCGGGCGCCAATTTCCGCGAGGACAACACCGTCAAGTACACCGGCCAGTTCGGTCCGGTGAAGGCGCTGGCCCACTGGTCGTTCGGCACGGGCGTGGCCCTGCCCGCGACAGTCGGCGTGGCGACGCCCATCGGCGGCAACGGCGAAGTGCCGGGCCAGTTCCGGCGCGACACCGCCTACGGTGCCGCCGCGGCGTACGAGGCCGGCCCGTTTGGCGTCACCCTCGGCTACGACCAGTGGAATCCGACCATCGGCACCGGCAGCGGCACGCTGAAGAAGGCCGTGGTCGGCGCAAGCTACACCTACGGCACGGCCAGGTTCATGGGCGGGTATCGCTGGGGCCAGAACAAGAATGCGGCAGGCTCCGTGATCCAGCGCGACGACTATTACTGGATCGGGGCGAACTACCAGGTCACGCCTGCCGTGGGGCTCACGCTCGAGTACAACTACGACGACGTCAAGAGCCTGTTCGGCAGTACGCAGACAGCCAACCCCTGGCAGATCGCCTTMGTCGCGAACTATTCGCTGTCCAAGCGTACCGACGTCTACGTGACCACCGCGTTCGCCAAGAACGCCGGCCTGATGCTCGAATCGCTGGCTACCACCTACGCCAACAGCCTTTCACTGGGCAACAGCTATGCGCTGGCCAACGGGCAGAGCACGATGATCGGCGCGGCCGTAGGCCTGCGCCACAAGTTCTGACCGGACCGCATCCGGCGGGAAATGACTGGAAATGGCGGGCGATGGCGGAAAATGGCGGGCCGGCATCCGGCCMGCCATCGCCACGCCAGCCCGCACGAATGGTGCTCGTTACGGCCGCCAGGGGATCACCCTGTGCGGCCGTTTTTTTCGGGCATCGCGCGGGATTGCGGGATCGCGGGCTTTGTCATGGCATTGCAGGATCGGGAGGGGCGGCACGGCACGCGCGGCCCGAAGGCGCTTCTTTCGTGCGGCGGACAAGGGGCAGCGCAGGCAGCGGCCCCTTCAAAGGGGCGCCCGGGAAGCCGGGCACCCGCGGCGTCAGGCTTGAGGCTGACGCAGGAAGCGCAGCACCACCTGTGCCGCTTCACCGACGCGTGTCAGGAGGAAGAGGTGGCCGTCCTCGAATACATGGAGTCCGGCCTGGCGAATGCGCGAAGCAAGGATCCTGGCATTGACYAGGGGCACGATCGGGTCGTCGGAGCCGTGCATGACCAGCGTGGGCTGTTCCAGGGCACCGAGCCACAACAGGCTGCTCCATCCCCAGGCCGCCAGCAACTGGTAGACATAGCCGCGGCCGCGCGGCGGTTGCATATGGCGGCCGTGCTCTTCCAGCAAGCCGGGGTCGTCGCGGAAGGCGCCGCCATAGATATCGGCGCCCACGCGGCGCAGGTAGTCCGGATCAGAGTAGCGGCGTACCCCGATCATCTTCGAGAGGACCGACACGCTTCCCGGCACCATGATCACGCCCGGCGAGGTCGCCGCCAGCACAAGGCGCCGGCAACGCTGCGGATAGAGATGCGCGAACTCCTGCGCAAGCGCCCCGCCCCAGGAGACACCGAGCGTATCGACCTGTCCTTCGTAGCCGAGATGGCTGAGGAGCTTGTCGGCGATCACGCACAGGCTGGAAAGGCGATAGGGAAGCAAGGGCGCGGGGGAACCGCCCGCGCCGGGCACGTCGAAGATGATCACTTCGGTACCGTCGAGCGCGTCCACGAACGGCTCGACGAGTTCGAGGTTGGCGCCGATGCCGTTGAAAATAAGCAGCGGCGGCCCGGCATCGCTGCCGGGCCGCACGCCGACCCGAAGCACCTGTCCATCCAGGTCTACGGTCCGGATTTGCATCTTGTGGCCAGATTCAACGCTGGCACCGTCTATTGTCATCAAGTCATCCTGGAGGCACTTCCCTGAAACGGGCGGGATGGCACGGCCTTGCGAGGCCGTGCCCGGCGAGGCTTACTGCCTGGGGCGCAGGATGCCCTTCACTTCTTCCACGTTCTCCGCGAGGCGCTTGCCGACCACGGCGAAGCTGTMGGCCTGTGTCTTGTACACGGTGTCGGTCAGGCCGCGCAGGCCGCTCACCGCCTTGTTCACGGTGCGCGGCAGCAGCTCGGTCACGCGGACCGCGGAGGCCTCGGCGCCATCGGCCTGCTTCGTCGTGCCGAGCGACTGCAGATCGGCCGCGGTCCCGCACAGGTACTCCGCCTGCAGGCGGACCAGCGACTGCAGGCCYGACAGCACCGTGAGATTGACGCTGGCCAGCGCCTCGATGTCCTTGCGACGGGACTCCAGGATCGCCACCGGGTTGAGGCGGTTCTGCTTGACGAATTCGAGCAGCTTCTTGTGCGGGGCGAACGTGTTCGCGGTGTTGGTCGATTCCATTGTCATGGTCTCCATTCAGGTTGCGTTAAAAAACTCATGGACTGCGGCGTGCCGCGCGTCAGGCTTCCATCACATAGCGTCCGGGCGCTGCGCCGCACGGCGCATGGCGTGCGTTACCCGGCGCCGCGGGTGCCTTGCACTTCGGCCCGGACCGCTGCTTCAGCCACTGGCTCCAGTGGCTCCACCACGAATCGGGCGTGGATTCGGCGCCGGCCAGCCAGGCCTCGGGATCGGTCGTACTGTCGCTGTTCGCGAAGAACTTCGCCTTCGGGTTGCCGGGCGGGTTGATCAGGCTTTGAATGTGGCCGCTCGAACTGAGAACGAATTCGGTCTGTCCGCCGAAGGCGCGCGCCGACCGGAACACGCCCTGCCACGGGGTGATATGGTCGGTTACACCGGCCACCACGAATTTGTCGCACTCGACCTCGGACAGGTCGATGGGGGCGCCCAGCACATTCAGCGCCCCTGGCGTCGCGAGCAGGTTGTCAGAGAGGATGTCGAGCAACTGGCAGTGAAACCCCGCCGGCAGTCGCGTGGTGTCGTTGTTCCAGTACAGGACGTCGAACGCCGGCGKAGCCTTGCCCAGCAGGTAGTTGTTCACCCAGTAGTTCCACACCAGATCGTTKGGCCGCATCCATGCGAACACCCGCCCCAGTTCCTCGCCGTCGAGCACGCCGCTGGCCCGGCTGCTTTGCCGTGCCATCGTGACAGCTTCCGGCGTGGCGAACAGGCCGAGCTGTGACTGCTCGTCCAGGCCGAAGACGGACACCATCAGCGTGGCGGCATTCACCAGTTTCTCGCCACGGCTGGCGCAATAGCCCATCAGCGCCGCCATCGTCATCGCGCCGGCGCAGGCGCCATGCAGGTTCACATCGTCGCTACCGGTGATATCGCGGATCGCATGGATGGCTTCGATCAGCGCCGTCACGTAGGTGTCGAGGTCCCATTCACGCTGCGCCACGGTCGGGTTGCGCCAGCTCACCATGAAGACCTGGAATTCCTGCTTGAGCAGGTACTCGACGATGCTCTTGCCCGGAGCGAGGTCGAACACATAGAACTTGTTGACCTGCGGCGGCACGATGAGCTGCGGGCGCGCGTGCACCTTGGCCGTGACTGGTGTGTACTGGATCAGTTCGAGCACTTCATTGCGAAAGACCACCGTGCCCGGCGTCGTCGCCAGGTCCCGGCCAACACGAAACGCGCTCTTGTCGACCTGGGACGGCATGCCCTGGTTGGTCAGGGTGTCGGTCAGCAGGTTGGTCATGCCGGACAGCAGGCTGAGACCGCCCGACTCGAACGTCTCCCTCAGCGCAGCCGGGTTGCCCAGCACCGTATTGGTCGGCGCCAGCGCGTCGAACACGAGCGACGTGAAGAACTGCGCCCTCTCCTTGCTGCGCGCGTCCATGACGGAGCGGCTGACAAAGCCGGTCATGGCATCGCGCCAGGCAAGATAGCCCTGCAACGGCATACGGTACAGCGGGTTGTCGTGCCATTCCGAATCCGCGAATCGACGGTCGCGCGCTGGCGGGGGAGAAGCCGTGCCGTCCAGCACGCTCAGCAGGTCATGCGCCAGCTGCGTCTGCTGTTCTAGCAGCAGCGCGGGCTCCTGGACGCATTGCGCGCCGATCTGCTGGGCGGTGGAGACCAGGTCCTCCGGGCGCAAGCCCACGAAAGGATTGGGGCTGGCCACAGCCAGGCCGCCGTTGTCGGGCAGGACCTGCGGGGTGACCTTCGCCGGCTTCCTGGCTTTGCTTGTGCGCGCTTTCGTCGTTGTCATCGCATCTCTCCTCAGGCAACCAGCAGTGCCAGCGATTCGGCGACCAGGGCCGGCTTGGCCTGGCCTTCGATCTCCATCGTGTTTTCCGTGCGCAGCATGACGCGGCCCTCGCCTTTGTCCTCCGCCGCCAGCAGCCTCACGCGATTGCGCACGCGGGCACCCGCCTTCACCGGCGCCAGGAAGCGCGTCTTCTCCAGCCCGCAGTTCACCGCGGCCTTGGCATCGCCGGGGACGATACCCATGCGGGTGATCTGGCCGCCCAGCAGGGAGAGCGTGAGGAAGCCGTGCGCGACGGTGCCGCCAAAGGGGCTCTCCCGGCCCGCCCGGTCCACGTCCACGTGAATCCACTGGCGGTCTTCCGTGCAGTCCGCAAATGCATCAATGCGCGCCTGATCCACTTCGACCCACTCCGATACGCCCAACTCCTGGCCGACGAACGCGCCAAGCGTCGCCATGCTGTAACCATCGATTGCCATGTTGTCTCTCTCCACCTTCTCTAAATCTGCCCTGACTTCGTCAGAACGTTGCATCGTTTCGGGGCCACGAATCCATGCCCGCGGGGCGCGCCAGGCGCCAGGACATGGCCGGCAAGGAATTCTGCGGTTGCGACCCTGGCGCCGTAGAACGCCTCGTCTTCGCCGTGCATCTCAACTGCAGCGATGTGCGCCCGCGGCTGGTTGGTTTGCTGCACTGCGACATCGATGGGGTGATCGTAATATCGGGCAGCGCGAAGGCGATTACCGGAACCGGCCCTTTCACTGACAAATCCCGCCGTTTTCAGCCGCAATGCGCGGCGCCCGGGCGCCAGATGCCGCTAGCGCCTCCCGAGGTGGCAGGATTTGTCAGTCGACGGCCAGCCTTGCCAATCGGCGCCAATGGCCGACAGTGGCCGACAGTGGCCGAGAAAGTGGCCGAGAAAGTGGCCGAGAAAGTGACCGAGAAAGTGACCGAAAGTGGCCGGCAATGGGCGGGTCAGAGGGTGCGGCGGTAGGCGTTTGGCGTGCTGCCAGTCCAGTGCCGGAAGGCGCGATGGAAGGCGGTGGGATTGTCGAAGCCTACGTCGTAGGCAATTTCGGCGATGGTGTCTTCGGAGCGCGTCAGGCGCTGGATCGCAATATCGCGCCGCACCTCATCCTTGATGGCCTGGAACGTCGTGCCCTCGGCCGACAGGCGCCGGCACAAGGTGCGCACCGAGTGGTGGAGCGCCTGCGCGACAGCGTCGACGGTGGGCGACGCGGGCAGGCATTCGGCCAGGTGCTGACGCACGCGGTGACAGGTCAGCTGCTCAGCGAAGGCGACGAAAATCCAGTCTTCGGGCGCGCGCGCGAGAAATGTCTCGAGGTCCGGCTTGCGTTGCCTGACCGGCAGGTCAAGGTAAGCCGCATCGAAGCTGATCTGCGTGTGCGCGCAGTCAAAGCGCACCGGGCCCGGAAACAGGTAGAGGTGATCGCTGCTCTGCGGCGGAATCGGAAAAGCGAACTCCGCACCGTTGAGCGGGATCCGCTGGCGGATGAGCCACGAGGCCATTCCATGCACCAGTTTCAGCATCAGTTCGCAGCCAATCACGCTGACGCCGGGGCCAGCCGGGTTCGCCACCAGCTCGACATATCCAGCCGCGCCTTCGCGCCGCGACGCCAGGCGGAATTCGTCCAGGACCAGATGGAGGAACTGGCCAAAGCGATGCAGCGCCACCTCCAGCCTTGGCGCGTCGAGCAGGCTGAGACCGAGAAACTTCAGCACGCCGTTGCGCAGTGGGCGGCTGAAAATGCCCGGCATTTCATCGTCGAGTTCCATCGCCAGCCTGCGATAGAGCGTGGCGAACTGTTCCTGGGTCACCCGTGCGCCGGGTTCGCGCAGCAGCTCGTGCGCGATCCCGGACTGCTCGGCAAGCCGCCCGATAGCGGCCGGATCCGCGCCCGACAGGAAGGCGTTGACGACGGAAATGGGGACGGTAGCGGACAGGCCTGTCAAATGGGGGGCGCAGGCAGTGAATGCCGGTCGGGGATGGTGACGGTACATTCTGGCACAGGTGCGCTGCAATGAGAGCGTGGCCCGGTGCCAGGCCTTCGCCTGCCCGCTGCACCACGCCCGCCATTGCGCGACACCGCGCGAGCCACGAGACCAATCCAGGGCGAAATGGGCGTGCCTGGCCGCCTCAGACCGGCTTCTGGTCGCCCGGCTCGCCGGTATGCGGCTGGTCCTCGACCCATTGCCAGAACAGCTGGTAGCCCACCGCGAGCACCACCGGGCCAATAAACAGGCCGATGATGCCGCCGGTAACCATGCCGCCCAGCGCGCCGATCAGCACCACCGCCATCGGCGCGTCGACGCCGCGGCCCAGCAGCAGGGGCTTGAGCACGTTGTCGACCAGGCCCGCGATGAAGACATAGACKGAGAAGGTAATGGCGGCCACGGTGGGACCCTCGGTGGAAAAAACGTAGAGGATCACGGGGATGGTAATCAGCGTGACCGGCAACTGCATGGTCGCGAGCAGCAGCACCGCCAGGGCCAGCAGGCCGGCGGCGGGAATACCCTTGATCACGAAGGCCACGCCAATCAGCAGCATCTGAACGAAGGCAATGCCTACCACGCCCTGGGCTACCGCGCGAATGGTGGCGGTGCACAGCACGGCGATGCGCGAGCCCCGGTCCGGGCCGAAGATGCGCGAGGCAATCTGCACGGCGCTGCGGCTACCCTGCTCGCCATGCGCCATGAAAATGCCCGCGATGATCAGGGCGAAGACAAAGATCAGGAAACCCTCGCCGAGGCCTGCAAGCATGCCCAGCAGCGCGAGGCTGACGTCCTTGAGCTGAGGCGCGACCTTCTGCAACAGACCGGTCAGGTCGGTGGCGGCGTGCTGCCAGAGGGCATAGAGTCGCTCCCCCACCACCGGCCAGCCCGCGACCGACTCGGCCGGCGGCGGAATATGGAATTTCCCGCTCTTGACGATGTCCATGGCATGGCTCACCGAATCGGCCATGGTCGTGCCCAGCATGTAGGTGGGAACCATGATGATGCCGATGGCAACCAGGACGATCAGCGTGGCGGTGCGGCCGTCTTTGTTGCCGAGCTTGCGCCTGAGGCTTATCTGCAGCGGATAAAGGGTGACCGCCAGGATCAGTGACCAGACGATGAGATTCAGGAACGGGCGGAATATCTGGAAGCAGAAGATCGCCAGAACGGCGATCATCCCGGCACGGATCAGTACATCGAGCAAGCCACGGGACAGGGCCTTCTCGGAAATGGGCGTGGGCAACATCCGCTGTCTCCTTGCAGGTCGCTGCAAAGGTATCGCATGGGTAAGCCGTGCCACGGCTTCTTGTCCGCGCCGCCGGGGCATGTCCAGGCAGCCCGATACGTCCAGGTTCGTGCACCGGGGAGCCACGACGGATCGAGGCATGACGCCCGGACTACGGTGATGTCCATCCACGCAACGCACGCCACGCTCAATCCTGATGCCAGTGCGTTCGCCAGACGATGTTAAAGATAGGTCCTATATTCGGTGAATTCCAGTCTAGGCCAGCAGGAAAGCAGGGACAACCTCGAAGGGTACGCCCCAAAGACATAGCCACGGCCCCATGGCGCCGCTTACCGGCGCCCCCTTGTGGTAGCCGCGGTCCGGGTCCGTGCCGCTCGCCAAGGCTTGCTCCCGGTTCGATGCCACGTCGGCGGGGCGATCACGTGAGAATTCGCGATTAAAGAAATGAACGCGCTCTGGCGCGGTCAACKGCGTTCGTGCCGTAGTCACCAGTGGTGCGATGCGCCGGCGCGACATCGTGGAATGGCTGTTCGAACGCGGCGCGGTTGTGCTTCACGCTATCGCAAACACCTCGCCGGTCGCGAGATTCTCCGGCTGGCACGATTTCACTGAAGTGGCCCGGAAGTAGCGGGCAAGACTGGCACGGCGAAGGGGAGCAGGCCAGCGGATATCGCGTTTTCCCTGACTGTCCCGAGATGTAAATTGAGTGTCCCATATTGTCAAATTGTTCCCGGCCGTTGTCCGATACTTCCGTTACCGAAGGCCATTTCATATGAATCAGTTCCGCCGCTGCGMAGCAGCGCCGGCAGACACCAGATACCAGGAGCACACTCATGCAATTCCTCGACGATTCCCTGCACCCCGAAAACATGGACAAAGTAGTCATCACCGTGGCCCCGTACGGTCCCGAGTGGATGCCGGCGGATTTCCCGGATGACATTCCGGTGACGATGGAAGAACAGGTCCAGAAGGCCGTCGATTGCTACAACGCCGGCGCCACCGTGCTGCACCTGCACGTGCGCGAACTGGACGGCAAGGGCTCCAAGCGCCTGTCCAAGTTCAACGAACTGATCGCCGGCGTGCGCGCCGCGGTGCCCGACATGATCATCCAGGTGGGCGGCTCGATCTCCTTCGCGCCGGAAGACGACGGCCAGGCCGCCAAGTGGCTGTCGGACGACACCCGCCACATGCTGGCTGACCTGGACCCGAAGCCKGACCAGGTGACCGTGGCGATCAACACCACGCAGATGAACATCATGGAGTTGCTGTACCCCGCATACCTGAAGGGTACGTCGCTCGAGCACCCGGCCTACCAGCAGGCCTACCGCGAAATGACGGTGCCGGCCGGCCCGGGCTGGGTGGAAGAGCACCTGCGCCGCCTGAGCGCCTCCGKGATCCAGCCGCACTTCCAGCTCACCGGCATCCACGCCATGGAAACGCTGGAGCGCATGGTGCGCGCMGGCCTCTACAAGGGCCCGCTGAACCTGACCTGGATCGGCATCGGCGGCGGCTTTGACGGCCCCAACCCGTTCAACTTCTTCAACTTCGTCCACCGCGCGCCGGACGGTTGCACCCTGACCGCGGAATCGCTGCTGAAGAACGTGCTGCCGTTCAACATGATGGCCATGAGCATGGGCCTGCATCCGCGTTGCGGCATCGAAGACACCATCATCGACCAGCACGGCAACCGCATGACCTCGGTGCAGCAGATCGAGCAATGCGTGCGCGTGGCCAAGGAGCTGGGCCGCGAGATCGCCTCGGGCAAGGAAGCCCGCGAGATCTATCGCATCGGCACCTGGTACGACAGCGCCGAGGAAACCCTGGCCGCCCACGGCATGGCGCCGAACCGCAAGGCCGGCCAGAAGAACCTGCCCCTGCGCGCGGCCTGACGCGCGAAGCACTGGCCGCAGGCGCAAAGCCTGCGGCCAGTCCGTTGCCCGCGCCCGGCGCGCCCCACCTAGCCTCATCGAAATCATGAACCCGTCCCCATCCGTCGCGAATCCGTGCATCAACATCTGCCGCATGGACCATGCGGGCAGGCACTGCCAGGGTTGCGGCAGGACGCCGCTGGAAATCGGCTGCTGGGAGCGGATGACCGAAGCCCAGCGCGCCGAAGTGATGGCCTTGCTGCCGGCGCGCCTGCCCTGGCGCAGCGGGCAGGCCTTGCCCACCCCCTGATCCTGAACTGCCTGCCGCGGCCTGCATCGGGCACGCCGGCCGGCGTCATCAAGCCGCCGCCATGAACAATCCGTCCACGCTCTCGGTCKAGGCCTATTTCGACCTGATCTGCCCCTGGTGCCTGATCGGAAAAAAGCACCTGGAAAACGCCATTGGCCTGCTCGGGCGTGAGCGCCCGGACGTTACCGTGCACGTGGAATGGCGCTCCTACCCGCTGATCCCCGCCACGCCTCCGGCCGGCTYGCCCTACCGTGATTTCTACGTGAACCGCCTGGGCAGCCCCGAGGCCGTGGCGTCACGGCAGGCGCAGGTCCGTGCCGCCGCGCGCGAGGCCGGCCTCACGCTGGCGCTGGACCGTATCGAGATCTTCCCGAACACCTTGCTGGCCCATCGCCTGGTACGCCTTGCCAGGCAGCAGGCAGGTGCCGAAGCGGCATCCGCCCTGATCGATAACCTGTTCACGCGCTACTTCATCCGCGCGGCGAACATCGGTGATCCCGTCGTGCTGCGACAGGCCGCGACAGAATGCGGCATCCGCATGCCGGACCAGGGCGCTGCCCCCGGGCACCATGACCTGGACTGGCTGCCGTCACTGCACGCCCCGGCGGATCCGCCCTTKCGCAGCGGGCTMGGCGTTCCGCACTTTGTCTTCAACGGCACCCACAGCGTGTCTGGCTCGCGGCTTCCCGACGCGTTGCTGGAAGCCATGCTGCGGGCGCTGGCGCGCGCGAAGCAACGCGCCACCCTGGCTKCCACCTGAACCCCTTCGCGAAGGCGGAATTTCATCCGCCGGCGCCTCGCTTTCCCGCATGATCCCGTGTACCGCCCCCGACAAGGGAAGACTGGCACGGCTTTCCATATTCCATATCCCATATCCATAACGGAGACAGACATGCCCAACCGCCCCGCCCTCTTTCGCGTGCGCCACGCCGCCGTAGCCGCCGTGCTGGCCCTGTCCGTGCCGGCGGCGATGGCGTGGACCAACAAGCCTGTGCGCATGCTGGTGCCGGCCCCGGCCGGCGGCACCATGGACGTGATCGCCCGCCTGCTGGCCGACCAGCTCTCGGCGGACCTGGGCCAGCCCGTGGTGGTCGACAACAAGCCAGGCGCCGGCGGCGGCATCGCCATCAACGCCTTGCTGGCGGCGCCACCCGACGGCCAGACCATCATGGTGACGGCCACCAACGTGCTGACCGAAGTGCCGCATGTGCTCAAGACGCCGTACAACACCATGAAGGACATCCAGCCGCTGGCCGCGGTCGCAAGATCGCGCCTGCTGCTGGTTGGCGCGCCATCCCTGCCTGCCAGGGACTTCAAGAGCCTGGTCGGCTACGTGCATGCCAACCCCGGCAAGCTGAGCTTTGCCTCCTACAGCGCCGGCACGGCGTCTCACTATGCCGGCGTGATCATGAACCAGAAGGCCGGGCTGGACCTGCAGCATGTGCCTTTTGCGGGCTCCGGGCCGGCGCTGGTCCAGGTGATGGGCGGCCAGATCSCGCTCATGTACGACGGCATGGTGACGTCGTTGCCGATGATCAAGGCCGGCAAACTGCAGGCCTATGCGGTTGCCTCCAAGAGCCGCTCGCCACTGCTGCCGCAAGTGCCCACCTTCGCCGAACTGGGTTATCCGGATGTGGAGTTCAGCAACTGGGTGGGCGTGATTGCCTCGGCCCGCGTTCCGGCCGAGATGGCGCAAAAGATCCAGGCAGCCACCTACAAGGCGGCCGCCACGCCAAAGCTGCAGGAACGGATGCAGGCCCTGAGCTATGAGCCGATGGCTGCGCAGACGCTGCCGCAGCTCAGCCAGTCGCTGCATGAAGAGTTCGAGCGCAATGCGGGGATTGTGAAGGCCTTCAATATCCAGCCCTGACTGCGGCAGCCCTCCGGCTCGCTTGTACGACGCGCCTCCTTCGGGAGGCGCTTTGCTTTGCGCCTGTCGTGGTGGCAAGGATGGTCCTTCGCCGGGTAGCGGGAACGATGGAGGTGGTTGCTGCGCATTTCGCGCGGCTCGCCCTTCCGGCAAGAAAAAGCGCCAGCCCCCGCCTGAGGACTGGCGCATAGTTTTCCTTACTTCACTTACTTCCCTTACTTCCCTTACTTCCCTTACTTCCCTTCAGACCGCTTTTTCACGCAGCTGCTTTTTATTGATCTTGCCTACGCTGGTCTTCGGGATCGCCTCGACAAAGACGATGCGTTCCGCCTCGGGCACCGCGTACTTGCTGATGCGGCGGGACGCCACGTGCCCCATCAGCTGATCGCGGATCTGCGCGGGGCCCACTTCCGCCCCTGCCTCGCGCACCACGAAGGCCATCGGGCGTTCGCCCCACTTGGCATCCGGCACACCAATCACCGCGCACTCCAGCACGCCGGGTATCTCCGTGATCAGGTGCTCCACCTCGATGGAGGAAACCCATTCTCCGCCCGTCTTGATCACGTCCTTGATGCGGTCCACGATCTGCACGAAGCCGTCCGCGCCCATCACCGCGACATCCTGGGTATGCAGGTAGCCGCCCGCCCACAGTTCCTCCGAGGCTGCCGGCTTCCMGAAATAGCCCTTGGTCAGGAACGGTGCGCGCAGCACGATCTCGCCGCGGCTCTTGCCGTCGCGCGGCAGGTCCTGCATGTCTTCGCTGACGATACGGTAGTCCACCAGCGTCACCGGGCGGCCTGTCGAGCAGCGCATGCGGACTTCTTCCGCACGGTCGCTCGGCTTGCACCCTGGCGGCAACTGGGCCAGCGAGACGATCKGGCCGGTCTCCGACATGCCATAGCCGGCGAAGATGTCGATGCCTCGCGCCAGTGCCGCTTCGCACAGGACCGGCGGCAGCGCCGAGCCACCGATGATGATCTTCCAGCCCGAAAGATCCTGGGCGCCGTCCTGCGAGGACTGCAGCAGCATCTGCAAGATGGTCGGCACGCAGTGCGAGAAGGTGACCTTCTCCGTCTCACGCAGCTTCAGCAGCATGTCGGGCGCGTAGCGGCCCGGCAACACGGTGCGCAGGCCCAGCATGACGGCGATGTACGGGATGCCCCATGCCAGCACGTGGAACATCGGCGTGATCGGCATGTAGACATCCTCGCGGTGCATGCGCTGGCCCTCGCGGGGCGARCACAGGCTCGCAGAGGTTGCCAGCGTGTGCAGCACGATGTCGCGGTGGCTGTAGCAGACGCCCTTGGGGTCGCCGGTGGTGCCGGTGGTGTAGAAGGTGGCGGCCTTGGTGTTCTCGTCGAAATCCGGGAAGGCGAAATCGGGCGAGGCCGCATCCACCAGGGCCTCGTACTCGCCCGCCAGCGGCAGCGTCAGCGCCGGTGCGGCCTCGCCGTCCGCCATCAGGACCAGGCGCGGGTTGCCTGTGAGCTGCGCGCGGATCTCTTCGAGCACCGGCGCGAAGTCGGGGTGAAACAGGATGACGTCCGCGCCGGCGTCGTTCAGCGTGTACAGGATCTGCTGGGGCGAAAGCCGCACGTTTACCGTAAACAGCGTCGCGCCCATCATCGGCACGCCGAAGTAGCATTCCAGGTAGCGATGGCTGTCCCAGTCCATCACCGCGACCGTGGTGCCGTGCCCGGCGCCGAGCGAGGTCAGCGCCGAGGCCAGCTGGCCGATGCGGCGGCGGAAATCGCGGAAGGTGTAGCGCATCTGGCCGCGGTAGCTGATTTCCTGGTCGCCATGGAGACTCAGGGAATTGATCAGCAGCTGCTTGACCAGCAGCGGGTAGGCGTACGCGGACTGCGTGGGAATAACCAGGTTGTCTTGCATGATTGTGTTGCCTCCACGCGCGCTCAGAACGGCTTGCTGCCGATGATACCCGCGCGCTCCATCTTGCGGTGGCACGGCGCATAGTCCATCACCGCATAGTGCTGGGTAGCACTGTTGTCCCAGATGGCCACGCTGTCGGGTTGCCAGCGCCAGCGCACCTGGTACTMAGGGACATATGCCTGGCTGACGAGGTAGCGCAGCAGATCGGCCGCGCCGGGATTGGCGTCCTGGCCAAAACGTACGCGGGCGGCCGTGTGGTAGTTGGTGAAATGCGTGGTGAAGGCATTCACGTAGAGGATCTTTTCGCCGGTCTCCGGGTGCGTGCGCACCACCGGGTGCTCCGCATCGGGAAACTGGGCCTTGAGCGACAGCCGCTTTTCGATCGGCATGGCCGCGCCGAAGGAGGCCTCGATGCTGTGGCGCGCACGAAGGTCGGCAATCTGCTCCTTGATGTGCGCCGGGAGCCTTTCATAGGCAAGCGCCATGTTTGCCCACATGGTGTCGCCGCCCACCGGCGGGCACTCCACGCAGCGCAGCACGGCGCCGAACTGCGGCGCTTCGCGCCAGGTGGTATCCGAATGCCAGGCGTTCTCGTAACGGTCGTTGGGCTGGTCCGGGGTCTTGTAGATGCGCACCAGGCCCGGGTGCTCGGGATCGCTGCCGGCAACGGGGTGATCCTCGAGCTCGCCAAAGCGGCGCGCAAAGGCGACATGCTCATCACGGCTGAAATGCTGGTTGCGCAGGAACAGCACGCGATGCTTGAGCAGCAGTGAGCGGATTTCGGCGAACAGGCCAGCGTCGCCAACGGCGTCGGCAAGATTGACACCGGCCAGTTCCGCGCCCAGTGCGCAGGTGAGTTGATGGACTTGCATGTGCATCMCTCCTCAGATGACGAAGATCGACGAGCCCGTCGTCTTGCGCGATTCCAGGTCACGATGGGCCTGCACCGCATCCTCCAGGGCGTAGCGCTGGTTGATTTCGATCTTGATACGGCCGGCGCCGACGTGATCGAACAGTTCCGAGGCCAGTGCCGTCTTCTCCGCCGGATCGAAAATGTAGTCGGCCAGTGCCGGCCGGGTCAGGAACACGGACCCCTTCATGGCCAGCAGCACGGGGTCGAACGGCGGGATCGGGCCCGAGGCCGTGCCGACKCACACCATGGTGCCGCGGCGCTTGAGCGAATCCAGCGACGCCATGAAGGTCGTCTTGCCCACGCTGTCGAACACCACGGACACACCCACGCCGTCGGTCAGTTCGCGCACCCGCTTTGCCACGTCCTCATGGCTGTAGTTGATGATGTGGTCGCAGCCGTGGGCGCGGGCCACTTCGGCCTTGGCTTCGGTGGAGACGGTGCCGATCACGGTCAGGCCCAGCAGCTTGGCCCATTGCGAAACGATCAACCCGACGCCGCCGGCCGCGGCATGCAGCAGGATGGTGTCGCCCGCCTTGAAGGGATGGATCCGGCGCATCAGGTAGGCCGAGGTCAGGCCGCGCATGGTCATGGCCGCGGCGGTCTCGAAGCCGATGGTATCCGGCAGGCGGATCAGCGGCGCGGCCGGCACCAGCCGCTCGGTGCTGTAGGCACCCAGCGTGTTGATGAAACCGGTGTAGGTCACGCGATCGCCGACGGCCACGTTGGTCACGCCCGGGCCAATGGCCTGCACCACGCCGGCGGCTTCCACGCCCATGCCCGCGGGCAGCGGTACCGGGTAAGTGCCATTGCGGAAATAGGTGTCGGCGTAGTTCAGGCCGGCCGCCACGTGGCGGATGCGCACCTGGCCGGGGCCGGGATCGCCGACTTCCATGTCCTCGTAGCGAAGAACTTCCGGCGCTCCGGCCTCGTACATGCGGACTACCTTTGCCATGCTTATCTCCTTGATCTGTCGCTGCGGCGCAGAGTGCGCCGCGCATGCAGAGAATGTAGGCCCTGGCTGGCCGCGGCGCTTTGCATTTGCCCCCGCGGACTTTGCATTTCATGCCACGCGCGCCTATCATCCGGCTTGCGAAGACAAGACGGGCAACCCGCCAAGGGCAAACCCGGAGCAGGCAAAAGAGCAAAGAGGAGACTGAATTGGAGACGCTGGTGCGTGCGGCTGCACTGACCAACTTCTTTGAAGTGGCAGGAGACCTTGGCATCAACCCGCAGTCGCTGCTGCGCGCGGCGAAACTGAGCCGTATGCTGCTGGCCGATCCGGACCAGCGCATTCCCGTCAATGCCTGTGCCACGCTGCTGGAGTCCGCCGCGCTGGCGGCCGATTGCCCGACCTTCGGCCTGCGCATGGCCGAATCGCGCCAGTTGTCGGACTTTGGCGTGATGAGCCTGCTGATCAGCCAGCAACCCACGCTGCGGGATGCGCTGGTTACCACCATCCGCTACCGGCACCTGGTCAACGAGTCGGTGGCAATCGTGCTGGAGAACGCTGGCAAGGCCGTCATCATCCGGCAGGAACTCGTGCTGAACGCGCCCTCGCGGCAGGCCACCGAACTTGCCATCGGCGTGGTTTTCCGCATGTGCAGGGCGCTGCTGGGCCCGCACTGGCGACCGCACAGCGTCAACTTCACGCACCCGGCACCCGCCGACCTGGGTGTCCACCGGAGGCTGTTCGGCTGCCCGCTGGAGTTCGACAGCGAGTTCAACGGCATCGTCTGCCTGGCGGCAGACCTGGACGCGCCGAATCCAACCGGGGATCCGGCCATGGCTCGCCATGCGCAGCGCTTCGTCGAGATGCTGCCTCGCGTCAATGAGCCGTCCATCGGCCGTGACGTGCGCAATGCCGTCTACCTGATGTTGCCGATGGGCCGCGCCACCTGCGAGGGCGTCGCCCAAGGCCTGGGCCTGAGCCTGCGAACCATGCAGCGCCAGCTTGATGAAGCGGGCGAGACCTTCACGGACATCCTCAATGAAGTCCGTAGCCAGCTGGCACGACGCTATGTGGGGAACCCGCAGTATTCCMTGCTGCGGGTGTCCGAACTGCTCGGCTACGGCTGCGCTAGCTCGTTCACGCGCTGGTTCTCCGCCCAGTTCGGTGAATCGCCGGTGGCCTGGCGCCGCAGGCATGCCGCCAGCACGCCGGCATCCAGGCAAAGCGAAGGCGCAGCCACAGAGGTGACGCAGAGCGATCCCCCATAGCTGTGTTCCATTGAGCACAGTCGGCGTGTTGCCTTCTTGCATCCCGGACCGGTAAGACGCCACGCTTCAGCTATATTCGAGCAAGTGGGTCAAGCGGCATCCCGCCAGCGGCGCGCCCCGGACTTGCGGGACGCTGGCGAAGACCCGCGCGGCAGAATGCGCTCCTTAAATACGTAGACGGCTTTCCCGAAGTTGCGCAGGTCACCAGGATCGTCAGGGGAGACGGGTGCCATGGTCTTCTACATCTGTGTCTTCGTTGCCGGCATTGCCGACAACGCCGATGACGTGTTCCAGCCCCTGCCGCCTGGACCCGGCGTCGATGCACGCATGGCGAAGACAAGCAGGCCTGATGCGGGCGCGTGCGCCATATGCCGGCCCTGATCCGTCCACGGCGCGCACTGTTGGCCGGCCTGCTCGCGTTGAGCGGCTGCGCGCGMGTGGGTCCGGACTTCCAGGCGCAGCGCGAGAACTGGACCAGCCAGTGGAACAGCCCGGCTGTCGKACAGGCCAGCGAGCAACGGTTGCAACCCGATTTGCGGCAGTGGTGGCAGGTCTTCGCCGACCCGACCCTGGAACGCCTGATCGCCGAAGCCGATGCGCACAATGCCGGCTTGAGGATTGCCGGGCTGCGCGTGCTGGAAGCCCGCGCCCAGTTGGGCATTGCCCTGAGCKGGCGCTATCCGCAACGCCAACAGGTCAGTGCCGACGCCCTGTACATGGATCGCCGGCAGTCCGGCGGCCGCAACGCCCAGAATAGCCGCTTCTGGCAGTACAGCGCGGGCTTCGACATCGGCTGGGAGCTGGATTTCTGGGGACGCTTCAGCCGCGCCATCGAGTCGGCCGATGCCGCTTATTTCGCCGCCATGGCCAACCATGAGGACGTGCTGGTCTTGCTGCATGCGCAGATGGCCGAGACCTACTTCGCCCTGCGCACCGCCGAAGCGCGCCTGCGCATCGCCCGCGAGAACGCCCGCCTGCAKAAGCGCAGCTATGAGATCACCGAGCGCCTGTTCAAGGGCGGCGAAAGTGATGAGCTKGATCTCCAGCAGGCCAAGACGCAGTACCTTGGCACCCTGAGCAGCATCCCCGAACTGGAAAACCAGATCGTGCTTACCCGCAATGCCCTGGCTATCCTGATCGGCCGCCCCCCCGGGCAGTTGCCTGAACTGCCGGAGCTGGCGCAGAGGGAGGGAGTGATCCCGCTGATTGACCGCGCGGTACTGCAAGACGTGCCAGCCAATCTGCTGCTGCGCCGTCCGGATATCCGCGCCGCCGAACTGCAGGTCGCGGCGCAATCGGCGCTCATCGGCGTGGCGAAGGCAGATCTCTATCCTTCGCTGTCGCTGCTCGGCAGCATCTCCTGGTCCGCCAGCTCTCTGGCGGGCACGCCGAATAACCTCGCCCTGATCGGTKGTCCCAGCCTGCGCTGGAACGTGTTCGACTATGGCCGCATCAAGAACAATGTGCGCGTGCAGGATGCGCGTCTGCAGCAACTGATTGTCGCCTACCAGGACAGCGTGCGGCAGGCGGCGCGCGAAGCCGACGATGCCGCCAGCAGCCTGGTCAGGGCACTGGAGCGCGAGGACATCCTGCGCGAGGCGTCGCTGGCCGCCGACCGCTCGCTGACGCTGGCCAGCGCGCTTTTCCGCGAGGGCTACTCGGACTTCCAGCGCGTGCTGGATGCCCAGCGCGCGCTGTTTGCCCAGCAGGACGCCTACCTGGTCAACCGCAGCAATGCCGTGAGCGACCTGATTGCCCTCTACAAGGCACTGGGCGGGGGCTGGTACAGCGGGCAACCGCTGGTCGACCCGGCCACCCGCGAACAAATGCGGCAACGGACCGACTGGGGCGATCTGCTGGATGAGGCGGACCGCCAGCACACCAGCGCGAAGCTCCCCTCGCAGAGGCCCGACTCCGATGAGTGATACCCAGCGACCCCTGGCATCCACCCCGCCCGAAGTGCCGGCCAGTGCGCCAGCCGATGCGCCAGCCAATGCGCCAGCCGATGCGTCGGCCGCGTCGTCGTCCAATACGCCGGCCAGCACACAACCACAGGCCGACCCCGGCAGGAAGGCGCTCAGGCTTGTCATCGGCCTGATTGTGCTGAGCCTGGCCTGGTATCTGCTGGCCGACCGGTTTACCCCTTACACCCAGCAGGCCCGGGTGCAAGCCTTCGTGGTACCGGTCGCCGCGGAAGTGTCCGGGCGKGTGACGCGCGTGCATGTGCGCAACAACCAGGATGTCGCGGCCGGCGCGCTACTGTTTGAAGTCGATCCGGTGCACTACCGGATCGCGGTAGACCGCGCCCGTGCCGACCTCGAATCCACGCKCCGCCAGATCGGCGCCAACACTGCCGGCATCGATTCGGCGCGGGCATCCCTGCGCGCCGCCATCGCCAACGAAACCAAGGCACGCCAGGACAGCGAGCGCCTCGAACGCCTCTACAGCGAGGACCAGGGTACCGTCTCGCTGCGCCGCCTGGAGGTGGCCCGCGCCACCCACGAACAGGCCGCGGGCCAGGTCGCCGCGGCCCGCGCCGAAGTGGAGCGCGCGAAAGAACTGCAGGGCGGCAGCKAGGAAGAGAACGCCAAGCTGCGCAGCGCCGCCACGGCCCTGGAAAAAGCCGAACTGGACCTGGCCAATACCCAGGTACGTGCGCGCACCGCCGGCCTGATCACGGATCTGCGCACCGAAGCCGGGCTGTATGCCGCGGCCGGCGCGCCAGTCATGACACTGATCGCCATCCACGATGTGTGGGTGAGCGCGGACCTGACCGAAAACAACCTGGGCCACGTCGACGTCGGCACACCGGTTGGCATCGTGCTCGATGCCTTTCCAGGCAGGGTCTTCGAAGGCCGCGTGCGCAGCATCGGCTACGGCATCAGCACGGGCCAGAGCACCCCGCCCGGCAGCCTGCCGACAGTACAGAACAGCCGCGACTGGCTGCGCCCGGCCCAGCGCTTCCCGGTGGTTGTCGAGTTCGCGCCCGGCCAACTGGCCGCGCTTCGGGGCATCCGCGTGGGCGGGCAGGCCGAAGTCATGGCCTTTCCCGGCGAGGGCAATCCGCTCCATCCGCCCGGCCGCCTGTTCCTGCGCTTGATGAGCTGGCTTTCCTATGTCTACTGATTGCGTTCATGCCAACGTAGCCGCGCCGCCGTCCCGGGGTCCGCTGCGCCTGGCCAGCGGCACGGCGTTATGCCTGGCAATCAGCTTCGGCCTGGACTTTTCCATCCCCATGGTCGCGCCGGTGCTCGCCGTGTTCCTGCTCGCCACGCTCGACCGCCCGCTCCCGCTCAAGGCAGGGTTGGGGCTGGCCCTGATGGTGACGCTCACCACCGGCAGCGGCCTGCTGCTCATCCCCGTGCTGCGCTATTACCCGTTCAGCGGCGTGTTGCTGGTCGCGCTATGCCTCTACCTGGCCTTTCGCTTCGGCCTGCGCGGCGGAAACAACCTGGTCGCCACCTTCCTGGTGGCTGGCCTCACCATGATCTCCGCCGCCGGATTTGCTGATTTCGGGCTGGCCCTGACGGTCATCGGCGCCCTGGCCAAGGGGCTTCTGCTCGGCGTGCTGGTGCTGGCGCTCAGTCACTGGCTGTTTCCCGAACCCGCCCGCAGGMGTCCCGGGCCCGCCGCCCCGGCCGTGCCGGCCKGCGACGCCGACCGGCTGGCCCTGCGCGCCGCGCTGGTGGTGTTGCCGGCCTTCCTGCTGGCACTGACCGCGCCGGACAGCTACATGCCGATCATCATGAAATCCGTCACCCTCGGCAGGCAAAGCTGCACCACCAAGGCTCACGGTGCCGCCCGCGAGCTGCTGGGATCCACCTTGCTCGGCGGGMTGCTGGCGGTCCTGTTCTGGTGCGCACTCAAACTGTTCGTGCACCTGTGGATGTTTTACCTGTGGATGCTGCTGTTCGGCCTGCTGCTGGGGCGCAAGCTCTATGCGACCAGCCCGACACGCCAGCCGCCCGGCTTCTGGGTGAACACCTTCGTGACCCTGATCATCCTGCTCGGCCAGTCGGTCCAGGACAGCCGTGCCGGCAAGGACGTCTACACGGCCTTTGCGATACGGATGGGGCTTTTCATTGCCGTCACCCTGTATGCCTGCCTGGTGCTCCAGCTCCTCGACCATCGCCGCCGCGATCGACCGCGCGGCGCCTGACCAACATATCGACCATGCTCCTCCAATTCCTGGCTGCAGCCCCCGTCATGTTGCTATGCCTGCCGCTGCAGGCCGTCGTCGTTGCCATCTGCCTGCGCCGTTATGCGCGCTTCAGGCGGACCCGGCAAGGACATGAATCCCTATGGGCGGATATCGTGCTGCTGTCTGGCGTGATGCTGCTGACCTTGCTCTGCAATATCGCGCAGATTGCCATATGGGCTACCTTGTTCCTGATGCTCGGCGAGTTCCGTGATTTCTCCACGGCGCTGTATCACTCTGGGGTCAACTTCTCCACCCTTGGCTATGGCGATATCGTGATGTCCGAACGCTGGCGCCTGCTCGGGCCACTGGAAGCGGCCAACGGCATCCTGATGTTCGGTGTCTCTACCTCGTTGATGACGGCTGCGGTGCTGGATGTGATCAGGTATGGCAAGACCGAGGGCGGATCGCCTTGATCGGGTGCGGTCCGGCCCTGCCTGCCCGGACTGGCGTTGGCGCCGCAGACGCGGGCGCCGCCAGTAGTCATTGCGCGACACCGCGCGCCTTCGGATTTGACATACGTCCGGGCATGACTACGCTTAGTCTGGTCTGCACCTCAGGGCCAGACCAGTCGGTTCGAGCACGCCAGCGTCATCGTCACTCAATGGAGAGCGTATGCGGATGTCCCGGAAATCCATGCTGGCCAGCCTGATGGCGCTGGGAATTGCCACCGCTGGCCTGGCCCAGCCCGCGCCGGGCCAGGGTGCCGCCAATGCCATATCCGAGGCCGTACAGAGCGGCGCCAGTCCCTATCGCCCTCCGTCGGCCGACGCACTGAGTCCGGATGACGCCAGGCGCGCCAGGTGCGAGGAGCTCAAGGAGCAATTCAACGCCA
The DNA here is from genome assembly GCF_056396525.1 of Cupriavidus sp. 05T41. Classification (NCBI taxonomy): domain Bacteria; kingdom Pseudomonadati; phylum Pseudomonadota; class Betaproteobacteria; order Burkholderiales; family Burkholderiaceae; genus Cupriavidus; species Cupriavidus sp. 05T41. The sequence goes on along the minus strand of NZ_JBFTLQ010000047.1, from coordinate 5,439 downwards.
CCTCGAGCCAGCGGTCTTACCAGTCATCCGGCCCGGCCACGCAAAACGCGCAGGGGCGCACCATTCCCAAGATCGAGCGCKACCAGACGCGCAAGCAATTGCAGGAGACCTACCGCGCCAACTGCAYGTAGCGAGGCGGCAACGCGGGGCTGCCCTTGTGGGACTGCCTTGCCGCGTGCGAAGCACGACACCGTGTCTCGACCATGTGCGTCAAGGATGTTGCGGTGTTCCGGAGTACCATGAAAACGCGGATTCCCGAGGAGAATGCGATGGCGATGAAACACAAATTACGCGTGGCGATGGCCGTGGGATGCATGACGCTGGCGCTGGTATCGGGTACTCCCCGCGCGGAAGACATCCCGTTGGTCACCGGCAGGCATTGGACCGAGTCATCGGAACAAATGAAAAAGGCTTACCTCGTCGGTATCGCCAATCTGGCCCTGGTCGATATCGCCTATCAGGCTGGCAAGCCGCCGACCGACTCCCAGAGCATCGTCCCACGCCTTGCGAAAGGGCTGAAGGGCCAGACCCTCGACACGGTGCGCGAAGGACTCGACCGCTGGTACGCCGCGCATCCGGACCAGTTGCAGCGACCCGTCCTCGAAACGATTTGGTTCGAAATGGTTGTGCCCGGGCTTCAGCGCACCAAGTAGGAGAATCAGATGAAACGACTCGAACGAATTGGCGTGACGCTCGCCCTCGCCGGCGTTGTTGGCTGCACGAACATGACGCCGCAGCAACAAGGGACGGTKACCGGCGCGGGCGTGGGAGCCCTGGCGGGCGCAGGCATTGCGGCCATCGCGGGAGGCAGTGGCTGGACGGGGGCCGCCATAGGTGCGGTCGCCGGCGGCGTCGCGGGCAATATCAAGGGAAGCAAATAGCGCTGAGAGAGCGAGCCTCGGGGACCTCAACCCGGCTGGGGGGGGTGAAGATGGACGCACCGAAGCAGTCGTCCAGGCTTCAACGCGCCGACTGCCAGGCCCGATGCCCGCCAGCCAGCGAGGCGTGCCAGGATTTGCCTCTCCACTCAGCCATCGGTCTCCTCCCGGTCCACCCAATCCACGGGATAGGTCGCGAGATAGCTGCTGACGGCGGCGCCCAGTGTCGGGAAGAATGCCGTCTCGCCTATCCGCGCGAACAGCCCGAATCGTTTCAGCTTGTCCTTGACGGGATCCTTCATCTCGGCCACGCACAGCTCGATGCCAGCCGCGTGCAAGGTTCCGTCCAGCTCGGCAAGCATGTCCGCGGAGGTGACGTCCACGCTGGTGACCGGCTCCGCCGAAACGACCAGCCAGCGTACCGGCGTGGGCGATGCCGCCACCGCATCCAGCACGCGGTCATGGAACAGTTCGGCGTTGGCAAAGAACAAGGGCGCATCCCAGCGAAACAGGACCAGGCCGGGGATCAGGCGCGCTTCGGGGTAGCGCTTGATGTCATGGTAGCCCTTGACGCCCTCGGCGCGACCCAGCACCGCAGAGTAAGGGCGCCAGCCGTCCCAGAGGAATTCGATGACGGCAATCACGATGGCCAGGCCAATGCCTTGAATCGCACCCAGCACAGCCACGCCGACCGTACAGACGATCGATAGCCAGAACTCCCAGCGCTGGATGCGATAGATCCGTCGCAGGTCGGCGACCTCGATCAGCCCGATGGCCGATGCGATCACCACCGCGGCCAGTGCGCTGGTGGGCAGATCCTGCAGCAGGTCCGGCGCCACCAGCAGCAGCAGGGCAACGGCAAGCGCGCCGACTACGCCGGACAGCTGGGTCCTGGCACCGGCGGCCTCGGCCACGGGCGTACGGGACGAACTGCTGCTGATGGCGAAGCCCTGAAAAAATCCGGCGGCCAGATTGGCGACGCCGAGCCCCACCATCTCCTGGTTCGGGTCGACATAGGTACGAGTCCGCGCCGCATAGACACGAGAGAGCACGCTGGTGTCCGCGAACGAGACAAGGGCAACGGCGAAACCGCCGGTCAGGACGGGGACGATATCGCCGGTGGTGATCCACGGGATGGCGAATGCTGGCAGGCCTTGCGGAAGAGGACCCAGGACCGACACCCCGAAGCGCGCGGCAAGGTCCAGCATGCCGACGGCGACGGTCGCTCCCACCACGGCGACCAGGATGGCCGGCACGCGCTTGTTTCCCTTGAGCAGCAGGATCACCACCAGGGTGGATGCGCCGACCATGAACGCGACCCAGTTGGTCTTTCCATCGATCACCGCTGTGGTGATAGCCCACGAATCTCTCAGCGGTCCGTCGGACTTGATCGAAAAGCCGAAAAGCTTGGGCAACTGGCTGATCAATACCGTCAGCGCGATTCCGTTCATGTACCCATAGCGAATCGGTTTGGAAAGAAGCTCGGTGATGAAGCCAAGGCGCGCTATGCCGGCCAGGATACACACCGCACCCGACACGACCGCCATCATGCCCGCAAGGGCGACCGCGCGATGCGCATCGCCCCCGGACAGTGGCAGGATGACAGCGAGGATGACGGCGGCCAGCGAGGAATCCGGGCCCAGCACCAGAATGCGGCTGGGCCCGAACAAGGCATAGACGAACAGCGGAACAATGGTCGCATAGAGACCATGGATGCCAGGCAGGCCCGACGCCACCGCGTAGGCGATGCCCACGGGTACCATCATCGTGGTGAGCACGAGCCCCGCCACGATATCGTGCCGCAGCCACGCCGCCTGGTACGCGCGGAGCGTGCGCAGTCCCGGCAGCCACCGGCCCCAGCCGGCATGATCGGTGACCCGGCGCGGAATCCGGCCAGGTTCGGGGTGCGGGGGTGGAGAATCCGGAGGGCTCATGAGGCCGCGGCTGTTCAGCCTGTTGTACGGCACAGCAAGGGTCCGACCCGGATCTTGGCGACGGCATCGTCACCGCCAGGAACGGAGCGCTCCCTGGCGCCGGTCCTCGCTAACGCCTGAACGCAGGAACAGGCGGGCCAACCGGCCTGCCAATCATTTCTGCCCGGCCTTGGCGCGTGCGGCAGAGATCGCCGTGTCACGCTMCTTGGCCGCGGCAGATTTCTGCTCGTCGAAGACCTTTTGCGCTTCGCCGACCTTGCGCTTGTATTCCTTCCTGGCGGCGGCGATTTCCTCGCGCATCTTCACGATTTCGTCATTTTGACCTTGCGCGGCCGCGGCCGAAGCGGCGTGGACCCAAGCCGGTGAAGCACTGAACGCCATCGCAAGCATGATGGATGTTGCMATCTTTACCATGATCCTCTMCCGCTTCGTTTATCTTCATCGCGGCAGCATTGAAGCCTGCCGCMACCTCGCCACATCGGCGCCTCAAACCAAGCGCTAATATAGTGCCCGGTTCACGAGAATCAAAGGAGCATCGAGAAGCACCACGCTCACGGTGCCTGGAGCACCAGGCAGGAATCCTTMATGCAACGCCGTTCCACCTGCCGCGCCCCGGTGGCGGTTTCATGGCCGGCTGGCCTGCGCCACGACCGAGGCCTGATAGCTGTCGACTGCCTGCTCCAGATCGAAGAACATCCGTTCGCGCCCCAGTGCAGCGCCCAGGGGCGCGCGCTGCACCAGTGCGAGCACCCMCGGGTTCAGCCCGACCAGCCACAACGCCCCGCCGTCCTCGCGCCACCTCGCCTCCGCCTCCGTCAGCATCTTGAGCGCCGTGTATTCGAGATCGAACACGGCACCGAGATCCAGCGCGATKACCTGCGGCTTCGTGGCGACGATCTGCAGGCGCAGCTTCTGGCCAAGCCGCTCGGCATTGGCGAAGAAGATACGGCCTTCCGGCCGCAGCATCAGCAGGCCCGGGAAGCTTTCATCCTCCGGGTGCTCGGCGCAGGCCGGCCGGAACACGTTGGTGCCCGGCTTGCGCCCGAGCACATGGAGCGGAGGGTCGGACACCTGATGGGCAAGCGCCACGAGCGAGACGACAATGGCGACGACGATCCCTTGCAGCGTGCCCAGCAGCACGACGCCGACCATGGCGATCAGCGCCCACAGGAACTCGGTGCGGCGCACATCGAGGATCGCGCGGAACTCCGCCGGCTGGATCAGGCCGACCGAGTACACGATCACCACCGCGGCGAGGGTGGCTTGCGGCATCTTCCCGATAAACGGCGCAAGCAGCAGCATCGTGCCCAGGGTCATGGCCGCGGTCACCAGCGTCGACAACTGCGTGCGCGCCCCGGCGACCCGGTTCACCGCGGTCTGCGACGTGCCGCCACCGGCCGGCATGGCGCCCGATAACGCGCCTGCGACATTGGCCAGGCCCGTCGCCAGCAGTTCCCGGTTTGCTGTCGGCGTGCGCTCGCCTCGCTGCGCAAACGCGCGGCCTGCCGCGATCGACTCGGTAAAGCTCATCAGCGCGATGCCCGCCGCTGCGGGCCAGAGGTCGGCAACCAGAGCGAAGTCCGGCATGACAAGCGTGGGCAAGCCGGTGGGTACGTGGCCGACCACTTCGACCCCGTGGCCTTGCAAGCCGAGCAGACCAACACCCGCTATCCCGGCGGCCACGGCAATCAGCGGGGCCGGCGCGCGCGGGAACACCCGCTCGATCGCCAGGAGCATGACAACGGTGACGGCCGCCACCGCCACGGTGTACACCGACGTGTGCCCAAGCCCGGTGCCGATGGCCAGCACATTGTGGAAAAACGTGCCCTTCGTAAAATGTATGCCCAGCAGCTTCGGGATCTGGTCCACCACGATCACGATCGCGATCCCCGCCTTGAATCCGGTCAGCACCGGGTCGGAAATGAAGTTGGCGACAAAGCCGAGCCGCAGCAGCGCGGCCAGCACGAGGATGACGCCCACCAGCACGGTCAGGGTCGCGCAAGCGGTCAGCAAKGTGCCAGCGTCGCCGCCAGGGGCCACCCGCCCGAGCGCGGTCGCCGCGAGGATGGCAAGCGTTGCCGTCGAACTCACGCTGAGCGGCCGCGACGTGCCGAGCAGCGCGTACACCACCATCGGCAGGAACGCGGTATAGAGCCCCACCTCGACCGGCAATCCGGCGACGGTCGCGTAGGCCAGCGCCTTGGGAATCACCACTGCGCCCGCCGTCAGGCCGGCCACGACATCCGGCTTGATCCAGTCTTTGCGGTACTCGCGGATCCACTCCGGCACCGGCAAGGGAAAGCCGCCGGACGAGTGCTTCGATGACTCATGTTCCATGCGAACCTTGCCTTCGCGCCCTGGACATCGCTACTTACTTGATCGAATAGCCGCGCCCTTCCATGCAGGCCGCGTAGGCCCGATAGTAGGTATCCATCGCGCCTTGACTCTGGGACTGCGCAGAGGCCTGGGCCGAGCGCTGGTTCTGCCGTGCCCGCGCCCCGCCGGCCATGGTCCCGACGGCAGCACCCGCGGCCGCGCCCTTGCCGGCATCGCCCGCAATGGCCCCGATGGCCGCGCCACCCGCCGCGCCGCGCGCCGCACCCCGCACGCGCTCCCCTCCGCTCCGC
>NZ_JBFTLQ010000046.1:0-60273 GCF_056396525.1 Cupriavidus sp. 05T41 | reverse complement strand
GAGCTATAACCCGCATGGCTGGCAATCACCCCGGCCACCGGCCCTGTCACCCCCAGCGACAAATCCAGAAACAGCGCATAAGCACCCAGCGCCGAACCGCGGTTGCTGGCCGGCACCAGCTTGACCGCTTCCATGCCCAGCGAAGGAAACACCAGCGCAAAGCCGAATCCGGTAACGGCCGCGCCGGCCAGCGCCATGGCCGGGGAGTCCGCCATCCAGATCAGCGCCAGCCCGAGCGCTTCCACCGCGAACGAGCACAGCGCCACCCGGTAGCCGCCAAAGCGGCCGATGCTGTCGGCCAGCAACAGCCGCGCGACGATGAAGCTCACGCCAAGGCTGGTCAGCGCAAGCGCGGCATGGTCCCAGCCATGGCTGGCGTAGTACAGCGTGACGAAGGCCGTGATGGTGCCGAAGCCCACCGAGCCCAGCGCCAGGCACAGGCCGAACGGCGTCATGTGGCGGAACACGGTGCGGAAGGGCATGCGCGCGCCCTTGACGGTGGGCACCGCCGTCTTGCGGCGCGCCAGCGCGAACGCGGCCGCCGCCAGCGCGGTGGTGGCCAGGCCCAGCGTGGCGAAGCCCCAGTGTTTGTCGAGCAGCACGCCCAGCGGCGCGCCCAGCCCCAGCGCCCCGTAGGTGGTCATGCCGTTCCACGAGATCACCTTGCCGGTGAAGCGCGGACCCACGTCGCCGATGCCCCAGGCGATGGTGCCGGTGGTGACCAGGCTCTCGCCCGCGCCCAGCACCAGCCGCCCGGCGAACAGCCACGCCAGGCTAAGCCATGGCGTGCCTGCGAATGTGCTGGACAGCATGACCAGCAGGCCGCTGCCGGCGCACAGCGCGAGCCCGAGCGTGACGGATTTCTTCGGGCCTTGCAGGTCGCACAGGTTGCCGGCCCAGGCCCGGCTGAGCAGCGTGGCCAGGTACTGGATGCTGACCGCGAGGCCGGCGACCACCGTGCCGTAGCCCAGGTCGCCGTGCACGAAGCCGGGCACCACCGCCAGCGGCAGCCCGACGGTCAGATAGGCGATGAAGTTGAAGAAGACGATGGCGACGATGCGCCGGCTGATGCTGCCTTGACGGTGTTCCCCGGACGGGGCGGCGAGCGTCGGACTGTTTGCGGACATGCGATGCGGGGCGGAATGGCGATATGACGGAACAACGGGGTCGGCACAGGCGGGTCCATCGCGCGGCGGCGGCCGGGCAACGGGCTGTGGCGGGGAAGGCGGCTTGGGCTTGCCGGCGGCTACTCGCGTCGCGCGGTGGACGCGGCAAGGCGGGGGCGGCGCGGCTTCAGGACTGGCAAGGACATGGCAGGGCGGGCGGTTGGCCGGCGCTTGTCCCCAGATGCGGGCCGGTGAAAAGAATCCGCCCGGTCATGTGCGATCGCGCCGGGCTGGTATCGCGATTTTAAGCGTCTGTTTAGTTCGTGTAAATCGGCAACGGGATTTACCGTTGCATCCATGCTCGAACCCGAGCCGGTCCGGTGAAAAAGTTATCCATGAGCATCTTTTTCTTGCCTGGCGCGCATTGCGGCGGCCCGTGCACGTAGGTCGCGGGAGGCGGACAATGGCCGCTGGCTGTGCAAGGTGTCTTCTCCGTGGATGGCTGACCCAATGAAAGGACCGATCATGCAACTCGGAATCGTGGGGCTTGGGCGCATGGGCGCGAACATCGCAAGGCGGCTGCTGCGCGGGCAGCACGAGGTCGTGGTGTACAACCGCAGCGCGGACAAGGTGCAGGAACTGGTGAGCGAGGGCGCCCGCGGCGTTTCCAGCATCGAAGACCTGGTCGGCAAGCTCGAGGCGCCGCGCGCCGTCTGGGTCATGCTGCCGGCCGGCGAGCCCACCGAGCAGATGATCGCGTCGCTGGCCGGCTTGCTGGCGCCCGGCGATGTGATCATCGACGGCGGCAATACCTTCTACAAGGACGACATCCGGCGTGCCGGCGAACTCGCCGGGCGCCAGCTTCACTACATGGATGTGGGCACCTCCGGCGGCGTGTGGGGGCTGGAGCGGGGCTACTGCCTGATGATCGGCGGCCCGGCCGAGGTGGTGGAGCGGCTCGATCCGCTGTTCGATGCCCTGGCCCCCGGCTACGGCACCATTCCCCGCACGCCGGGGCGCGATCCGGCCAGGAGCCGTGCCGAGCGCGGTTATATCCATGCCGGCCCGGCCGGCGCCGGGCATTTCGTCAAGATGGTCCACAACGGCATCGAGTACGGCCTGATGCAGGCCTATGCCGAGGGCTTCGACATCCTCAAGACCCGGTCCTCCGGGAGCCTGCCCGAAGCCGAGCGCTTCCAGATCGACCTAGCCGACGTGGCCGAGGTCTGGCGGCGCGGCAGCGTGGTGTCCTCCTGGCTGCTCGACCTGACCGCGCAGGCGCTTGCCGGCGACGTGGCGCTGTCGCGCTTTCCCGGCGAGGTGGCCGACAGCGGCGAGGGCCGCTGGACCATCGACGCCGCGGTCGAGCAAGCCGTGCCGGTGCCCGTGCTGTCCAGCGCGCTGTTCGCGCGCTTCCGCTCGCGACAGGACCATACCTACGGCGAGAAGCTGCTCTCGGCCATGCGCTTCGGCTTCGGCGGCCACGTGGAATACGTCAGCGGCGGCGACGCGGAGAAGACGTGATGGCGGCCGCCGCGAAGGAGGCCGCCGGGAAGCCCCGCGCCGGCGCCCGGCGTGGCATGCAGAAGGTCCCCAAGCCGCCGCCGGCCACGCTGTTCCTGTTCGGCGCGCGCGGCGACCTGGTGCAACGCCTGCTGGTGCCTGCGCTCTACAACCTGCGCCGCGACGGCTTGCTGTGCGATGGCCTGGACCTGGTCGGCGTGGACCACAATCCCATGACCGATGCCGCCTTCCGCGCGCGGCTGGCGCAGGGCATCCGTGCCCGCGCCCGTCCCGGCGGCGAAGGGGGGCCACAAGACAAGGACAAGGGCGGCGCAGCGGCCAAGGTCTTTGACGCCGGGATGTGGAACCCGCAGGCCCGCCGCATCAGCTACCTGCAAGGCGATTTCCTCGACGACCGCACCTACGCCGCCATCGCCGCGCGCATCAAGGCCGCCGCCACGGGCAACGCGGTGTTCTACCTGGCCACCTCGCCACGCTTCTTCGGCGAAGTGGTGGACCGGCTCGCGGCCGCCGGCCTGCTCAAGGAGTCGGCCAGCGCCTTCCGGCGCGTGGTGATCGAAAAGCCGTTCGGCACCGATCTCAGGTCGGCGCAGGCGCTCAACGCGCGCGTGCTGCGCGCCATGCGCGAGGAGCAGGTCTACCGCATCGACCATTTCCTCGGCAAGGAGACCGTGCAGAACATCCTGGTCAGCCGCTTCGCCAACGGGCTGTTCGAAGCCTTCTGGAACAACCATTACGTGGACCACGTGCAGATCACCGCCGCGGAAACCGTGGGTGTGGAGCAGCGCGGGAATTTCTACGAGCACACCGGCGCGCTGCGCGACATGGTGCCCAACCACCTGTTCCAGCTGATGGGGCTGGTCGCCATGGAGCCGCCCGCGGCCTTCGGCGCCGATGCCGTGCGCGCCGAGAAGGCCAAGCTGATCGGCGCCATCCGCCCGCAGACGCGCCAGGAAGCGCTGGCCAGTTCCGTGCGAGGCCAGTACCGCGGCGGCACGGTGGCGGGGCACAAGGTGCCCGCTTACCGCAGCGAGCCCGATGTGTCGCGCGACAGCCGCACCGAGACCTATGTCGCGCTCAAGCTGATGGTGGACAACTGGCGCTGGGACGGCGTGCCGTTCTACCTGCGCACCGGCAAGCGCATGGCCGTGCGCGACACCGAGATCGCCATCTGCTTCAAACAGGCGCCATCCTCGCTGTTCCGCGATACCCGCGTGGACCGCCTCAAGCCCAACTTCCTCACCATCCAGATCCAGCCCGACGAGGGCATGTGGTTCGACTTCCAGGCCAAGCGCCCGGGCCCCGCGGTGGAGATCGACAACGTGCAGATGGGCTTTGCCTATTCCACCTTCTTCAATATGCGGCCGTCGACCGGCTACGAGACGCTGATCTACGATTGCCTGATCGGCGACCAGACCCTGTTCCAGCGCGCCGACAACATCGAAAACGGCTGGCGCGCCGTGCAGCCCTTCCTCGATGCCTGGCAAGACGCCGGGAAGGGCGCCACCGAGGTGCAAGGGTACCGGGCCGGCAGCGACGGCCCGCGCTGCGCGGATGCGCTGCTCGCGCGCGACGGCCGCAGCTGGCACAGGGCTGGCCCGATGGCTGCGCCAGCCTGATCCGGCACATCCCGCGTCGGGGTGCCAGTCCGTGCGCCTCGCGCCCCTAAATTTCTGGCCGCCGCCGCCGTTAGCCAAGACAGTGGCCCGTCATTGCAGCGTCGTCGCTCCGCACCGGCGCCAAAAGCGCCGCCGGAGCCGCGCTGCGGCGGGTCCAGGGACACGATCAACACCGCGCGGCACTTGCCCGCGCCTTGGCCGGACAAAGGAAGCGTATGAGCAGCGCGATGAGAGACATCGACGAACGGACCAACCTGACCAATAACAACCAGTTCGAGTTGTTGTTGTTCCGCCTGGGCGAATCCGACCAGTCCGCGCACAGCGAACTGTTCGGCATCAACGTCTTCAAGGTCCGCGAGATCCTGGTCATGCCCAAGGTCACCACCGTGGTCGGCGGCGGTCCCGCCATGCTCGGCATGGCCGACATCCGCGGCCAGGTCATTCCGGTCATCGACCTGCCCAAGCTGGTTGGCTGCAGCCCCAAGAGCGGCCTCAACATCCTGCTGGTGACCGAATACGCCCGCTCCACCCAGGGCTTCGCTGTCGAAGCCGTGGAAGAGATCGTGCGGCTCGAATGGAACCAGGTCGTCTCCGCCGAAACCAGCGTCAAGGGCGACCTGGTCACCAGCATCGCCAAGCTCGAAGCCGACAGCGACAACCCGCGCCTGGTGCAGGTGCTCGACGTCGAACAGATCCTGCGCGACGTGCTGCCGACCCGCCAGCCCGAAGTCGACCCCAAGACTGTCGGCCCGCAACTCAACCTGCGCCCCGGCACCAAGATCCTCGCCGCCGATGACTCCGCTTTTGCCCGCAGCCTGATCGAACAAGGCCTCAAGGCCATGGGCGTGCCCGTGCTGATGACCAAGACCGGCGAAGAAGCCTGGCAACAGCTCGGCGAGATCGCCGAGCACGCCAGCGCCAACGGCCGCACCGTGCAGGACGAAATCGCCCTGGTGCTGACCGACCTGGAAATGCCCGAGATGGACGGCTTCACGCTGACCCGCAAGATCAAGGGCGACGCCCGCTTCAAGTCGATCCCGGTGGTGATTCACTCCTCGCTGTCGGGTACCGCGAGCGAGGACCATGTGCGCAAGGTCGGGGCGGATGCGTATGTGTCTAAGTTCCTGGCCAAGGACCTCGCGGAAACCATCCGGAGCGTGTTGTCGCGTTGAGGTGAGGCGGCTGTATCCGCACTGCCGGGCTGGCCAGCAAGCGCGCCACTCCGGCTGGTGCGGCGCCGCCGCCTGATAGGCTCGGCCTTGCATCCGGCAAGGGCCGCTGCCAGATGCAGGGTGTGCAATATACCCGGCGGATTCATCGTCCGCCTTGACCGCCGGGACGCATGTGCGGGGCATGCCGCCCGATAGCAATAACGCCGGCCGAAGACCAGGCGCAGGCCGATCGACCTTATCGCGCGGCAATGGAAACTGGAGGGGCGAGATCCCTCGTGGCCGCAAGCGCACACCCGGCGGCGCGCATATCGAAGCGCAGGAGAAGGAGCGCGCGCATTTCGGTTTTGCGATGCCAGAGAAAGTGCACTACCACATCCGTTTCCTACTGCGCGCTTGCGGACCCATGCGACCATCGGCTACGTTAACTCCCTGGGCCGATGTGCCCGCTTCCGTGGGGGCCGATGATGAACAGGGTCATAGGACGCCTGGCCGTGCTCGTTGCCTTGGGCCTGTCTGCCTTCGAAGTGGCGCAGGCTTCCGACATCGACTGTAAGTCAGCGCCGGGCGGCGGATCGGTCCGCTGCGAAGATCAAAACGGCAAAGGGACGCGGTGTGCGCTGGCGAGCGGCGAGCGCCGGCGCAGCCAGCAGCTGCTCTGCGACAACGCGCAGCTCGCGACGCGCTATGAGCGCATGTACGCCGAGCAGCAGAAGCTGCTGCGGACCGGCGTCATCAACGATGCCGACGTCAACGCATGGCGCATCAAACGGGATGCCTGCGACTCCACGTCTTGTCTTGAAAGCCTTTACCACCAATGGTGGCGGTGGCGGGATAGCCCCCGCAGCAAGCCGGCGCAACCGTTGGCCCCGCCAAGCATAAGCGCTGCCGCGCCCGTGCCCGTGCCGCCAAAGCGGGAGCCGACACCGCCGGCGGTGGATCGGGAGACGCCCGCCCGGCCGCCTGTCATGCAGGAGAGCCTGCAGCCGGCCAAGCCGGCCGAGCCGGCCGTGCCCGTGCTGCCGGCAGCCGCTTCCTCCGAGACCTCGGCGGCGGCGGCAACGGAGAATGCCGCGCCGAAGCCTGCTTTGTCCGCCGTGGTTTCGCCGGCCTTGCTGACCGGCTTTGCCGCCTTCAGCATGGGCGCGGGTTTCCTGTGGAAACGCAGGCGGGATCGACGTGCCTCGCCAGAGCGCGAACAGCGTCCGGCCATCTCCGCGGCCATGGCGATCTTCTATGGCTTGCTGATCGTGAATGTCCTGCTGCTGCCGTTCACGCTGGGGCTGAGCTAGACGTCCCGGCGCCGACGTGGCGGCGTGGCGTCGTGAGCAGGCGGCGACAGATGCGCGAGCGCGAAGGCAAGGGTGCGTTCATGTCAGGACCGGCGATGCACTTGTCTTCGCAACGCCGGTTCGCGCGGCGCGCTGTCGTTCTTGGAGGCCGGAATGCGCAAGCTGTTTTTCACCACGGGATCGCCCTTCGCTCGTGCCGTGCGCATCGTGCTGGTGGAAAAGGGCCTGGATTTTGAACGGGTGGAGACCTTCACGACGCCCAGCGTGGAGGAGCGTGCGAAGATCACGCCAACCCTCCAGGTTCCCACCTTTGTCGACGGCGGACTCACGTTGTGGGACTCGGCCGTGATCATTGACTACCTCATGTCTCGCTATCCGGGTGCGGCCGCGCCGGCAGGCATGCCTCCCCTGGCGACCGACTACGTGCGCCCGGCGCAGGAATGGCACGACAAGCTCGTTCTCGCCACGCTGCAAACCTTCGGCGTGTCGACGACGACGGTGTCGCAATTGCAGTGGTCCGGCATCCGGCACGAAGAAAATGGCCACGCCGCCCGGTGCGCCATTCGCAACCAGCATCTTCTCGACTGGTTCGAGGCGCAGATAGCCGGCGCTGCCGACGGCTTTGTCCCTGGCGTGACCTCTGCGCAGGATATCCTCCTCACCTGTATTTGCCAGTTCATCGAGACCCGCCCGTTGCGGCTGTCCTGGCGCGCGCCAGATCGCCCAAAGCTCGCCTCGCTGGTTGCGCGAATGGAGAAGCGGCCATCCTTTGAGCAGGAAGCCGCGCTCTGGTGGGAGCCTGGTGTCACATACGCCACCGCCGCCGAGGTGGAGTGGGCGAGACACAAGACCATTCATGGCGGACCTGGCTTCAGCGAGTGGGCGTCACGGCGCGCCGACTGACAGATCGGTGCGCCAGGCGCTGGTGCCGTCAAGGATCATTCAAGCCGCGACTCAGGCAGCGACTCAGGCCGCGACTCAGGCCGCTACGCAAGCCCTGACGGCCGGAACCCGCAGCCCGACAGGCGACAACCGCCGCAGCCTGCCTTCCGGCTGGCTCCAGTGAAATTTGTGAACAGCTGTCGTAAATAATTCGAAAGCCATTTCCAACTTCTGGATGAGATCCCTTCACGTGCCGCATGCCTATGCTGATGCTGTCATGTCCGAAGAGAGCCGCCGCACAGGCTGATCTGGCAGCACACGCGCCGCCACCAACATCGCATTGCCCATGCCTGCCGTGCACTGAAGTCGGGTTCGTCGACGCTCCCGGGAACCTTCCAATCTGGAGACTTCCATGCCGGAAACCTTCGCGGGTACGATCGACGTCATCGTCGACATCAACCACGACAATCCCTTTGACGCGCTCACGGCATTCAATGCCGGCGTCAGGGCCGTCATTCACAAGGCTAGCGAGGGTGAAACCTTCCAGGATCCAAAGTACAGGAAGCGCCGCGACCAGGCCTTGGCGGCAGGGCTGCTGTGGGGCGCTTATCACTTCTCCAGCTCCCGCCCCGCAATCAAGCAGGCGGACAATTTCCTCGGTGCCGTGCAGTGGGGCGATCCGGCGGTAGACAACAGCAGGACGCTTTTCTGCCTCGACTTCGAGCCCAGTTCGAGCGGTCCTGACATGACGCTGGAGCAAGCCCATGCCTTCGTGACCAGGGTCAAGGAGAAGACGGGCCGCTGGCCGATGATCTATGGCGGCAATATGCTGCGGGATGCCGTGCAGGCGCATGGCGCCGACGCTATCCTCAAGAACTGCCCCCTCTGGTATGCGCGCTACAAGGACTTGCCGGTCGGGATTCCAATCGATACGTGGCCACGGTTCATCCTCTGGCAATATACCGACGGCAATGCGGGGCCACCTCCTCACGCGTTTCCCGGCATGGATGCCATCGATCGGGACTGCTATGCCGGCACGGCAGACGAATTGAAAGAAGAATGGCCTTTCCCGGACTATTTCAAGACCGCACCCGCGGCAACGGACCAGAACGCGTAGCCACCCACGCAGCGCAGCTTGTGGTCTTCTCCCTGAAGTGACAAGCCGCGTTCCGTGGATGCGGACGGGCGGGTCCCGGGTGACCGGTTCCGTGACGGCTCAGCCCTTGCGCTCTCCCTTCAGGCTTGTCAGATAGAGATACAGCGCGCGCACGTCGGTGTCGTTCAGCTGGCGCAGCGACGCGAAGGGCATGACCTGCAGGGCTGCGCCATCGGGCCGCTGGCCGCTCCTCAGCATGCGTTCGAAGGTGCCGGCGTCGGGATAGCGGGGCATGACCGAGCCGTCGCCGGGCGCGAGCCTGGGGGCGGCCGGCCACTCCGGCGGGGCACCGGGAATCTTGCCGCCAGCCAGCGTCGCGCGGTGGCAGCCTATGCACATATTGGCCACGTATGCGCCATGTTCGACCGTGACGCCATCGGGCACGGGCTGTCCGGGCGGGAGCGTGTGGTCGATCTTTGCCGCGGCGTCCTGCATCAGCCCGAAGCCATAGAGCACACGCACCGGCAGCGGCAGCTCAAGCACCGCGGCACCGCCCGGGGCAGGCGGCATGTGACGGACATAGGCGATCACTGCGGCGAGATCTTCGTCGGTCAGGCGATTGAAGTCCTCGCTCGGCATGACCATGAGCGGGCGGAGTTGCGGATTCACGCCGTGGCGGATGGCGAGAACCCAGTCGGCGGCTATGTAGTGCGACACCACGTTGCCGGGGCCGGGGCTGATATTCGGGCCGGCTATGCGCAGGCCCCTGCCGTCGTTTACGAACATGCGCCCGTTGCCTTGCGCGCCGTGGCAGTCGGCGCAGCCGCGCGAAGCGTAGAGGTAGCGGCCGCGCTCGATGGCTGCCGCGTCATCGCGGTAAGCCAGCGGCTGGACCACAATATCATCGATGCTGCGCTGCATCTTGCGGGCGGCGAGCCAGTCGCCGGCGAACACGATGACACCGGCGAGCATCGCCAATGCGACCACAGCAATACCGCCGCGTCGAAGCCAGGTACGGGTGCGGCTCACGGTGTCTTGGCTCCTGGGAGGGGTTGCTCATTCGTCACATGGCCCGGGCGCGTAGCCGGCTCCTGCGCGGTGCCGGCGCGGACGCACCTGGCTGCAATGGGTCACATGCAGCCCGAGCCTGTACTTTATCGACGGCTTCGGCGCTTCGCTCAGTGTGCTGGCGCACATAGCTTGCAGGGCTGGTGCCTTCTTGTTCGGGTAGTACAGCGACACCGAGCCGGCGTGCCGCAGCGGAGAAACTGCCGGTTTCGGCGCTATGGATGAATGACTCGAGGAGGTTGAGCGCTTCCATGCCGTCAGCTCATACCAACGGTTGAAGGTGATGATCCCGATTGCCGTCTACCGAGGTGGTGGCCAAAGTGACCATACTTGCTGCACACCCACTTTCGAATCGGAACAGAAATCATGACGTCTTCCCTCTCCGGCAAGGTTGCCTTCGTCACCGGCGGTGCGCGCGGCATCGGCGCGGCAGTCGTGCGCCGCCTGGCGCGCGATGGCGCCACCGTGGCCTTCACCTATCAAAGCTCGGCGGCCGCCGCGAGTGAACTGGTTGCGAGCATCGAAGCCGCGGGCGGCCGCGCGCTCGCGATCAGAGCCGACGTTGCCGACCCGGCATCGCTGAGCGGCGCCATCAACGACGCAGCGCATCGCCTGGGCAAGATCGATATCCTAGTGAACAACGCCGGCGTGCTGCTGATGGGCACGCTCGACAGCTTCTCGCTGGACGACTTCGACAAGACGCTGAATGTGAACGTCCGCGCCGTCTTCGTCGCCGCCAAGGCCGTGCTGCCGCATATGGGCGACGGCGGGCGCATCATCAATATCGGCAGCTGCAACGCCGAGCGCATGCCGTTTGCCGGCGGCAGCGCCTACGCGATGAGCAAGTCGGCATTGCGGGGACTGGTGCAGGGCCTGGCGCGCGACCTGGGCCCGAAAGGCATCACGGTCAACAATGTGCAGCCGGGCCCGACCAACACCGACATGAATCCCGAGTCCGGCGATTTCGCCGCCGCGCTGCACGGGTTGATGGCGCTGCAACGCCACGCCAGCGCCGACGAAATCGCGGGCATGGTGGCTTACGTGGCAAGCCCTGAAGCCGGCTTCGTGACCGGCGCGAGCCTGACCATCGACGGCGGCTTCAACGCCTGAGCGTCTTCACCTGAGCGCATCCCTTGCACGAGCCGCGCATGGCGCGCGGTTCGGTCCTACGCGAGACAAACATGAGCGACGTCACCGCATTCATCGTCCATCTGCCGGGCAAGCCAGAGCACCGCGAAGAAATCGAGGAAAAGCTGCTGCACGTGCTCGAAGAGATGTCGAAGGAGCCGGACTTCATCAATACCTATCTCCACCGCTCGGTGGAGGATCCGGATACGCTGGTCCTGTACGAGACATGGGCTTGCAGCGAGCACTATTTCAAGTCGCATCACCTGAGCCGGCCTTATCGCCAGGCCTATGAGGCGGCGCTGCCGCGCTTGCTGAAGGCCGCGCGCACGCTTGAGTTCCTGACGCCGGTGCGCAGCTATGTCAGCGATGCCAGGTGAGCTTGTTCAGCCGAGATTGTTCAGCTGAGCAGGTACCTGTTCTGGCGCCCGCCAGCGTACTGGGTCCTGGCCAGCTCCAGGATCTGCTCGCGGTGCCGGTCGAAGGCCGCGAGCACTTCGCGCTCGGCCTGGCCCATCGCGGGATCCAGGCTGGCGAGCATGGCATCGCCCACCAGGAATGTGATCTCGCGTGCGTTGTCGTAGCCCCAGAACCACACACAATGCTTGGCGGCATCGTAGCTGCGGCTCGGGTTGGGAAAACTGAGTGCCATATTGCACCTCGGCTGACCAGGCACGTGCGTGCCCGGAGGTTTGTCGCCCAAGGGGCCAGGGAGAACGAGATGCCCGCAGGGGCAAGGCCATGACGGTGTGGCGAATGCGGTTCCGTCCCTGGGCCGTCTGCACGCGCGCAAGCACCCTTGGTGCCGGCGCGTGATGAAGTTATTGCTTGAAGCTGCCGTCGCCAAGATCCGCTATCTGTCTGCTTTGCGGATCAAACTGACCGGGCTGCGCGGTCCGGCGGGCTTCATCGGGTTGCTCAGGCCGGCGTTTTCCCGCTGTGTGCGGGGGGCGCGCCGGGGCTGGCGGTACTGAGACATACTTCATGGATACCTTTTCGATAATCGAGCTTGTGGTTATGTCACGCTTGCATCATAGGCTCTTGTGCTGGCCCACCCCAAACTGTGTTACTCGACGGTGTGTGCAGGCGACGACATCAACGGCGCGCACCGGTGCCGCCTGCACTCGCGCATCACCCCGCCGGCGACTAGTGCCGGCGCGCTGAGGCGTCGTCGTGGGCGGGCGGATCGAGCCAATAGCCGGGGTGCCCGTAGTACTGGTGAATGCCCGCTTCCTGTCGGCGGTCCAGGCGGACTTCGTCGTCATAGCGCGGCGCGCCCTTCAGGGTCTCGCGGGTGAGGTCGAGCGACACCATCGCGTCCGGCCAGTTCACGCCCTGGATGGCCTTCACGGGAATGATGACCCGGTCGCCCAGCAGCCAGTTACTGATGCTGGCGATGATGTAGCGCATTGCCCAGGTGTGTACGTCGACGAGCAGGCTGTCCATGTGGCCGATATCGCCGTCCCGGGCGTGAACCCCGTAGTGCGACATCGCCTGCGCGCTGCGCAGGGAGGCGTCGGCGGCTTCCCCCTGCTTGTGCTCCAGCACCTGCGATCTTGCGAGCGTCAGGTGGATGACGTCATCCATCCAGTCCGAGCGTGCGATGGCCTTGGACGCGACCATGACCGGCTGGCTGGAGCGCTTGCTGCCGGCTTCCACGCGCAGATAGCGGACCACCCATGCCTGTTCGTCGAAGAGGAGGTCTTTCACCGCGCCGATATCGGCGTCTGTCGCGCGAACGGGGTAGCTTTCCAGTTCCTCGATGCTGCGTAGCATGTCTCGTCCTCCTGCGGGCTCGGCGTGTTCGCAAGCGCGCCCTGCGCATGCAAGTGTCGGGAGCACGGTGCCCGGTGGGCATTTCGCCCACCTGTTGGCGAATGCTGCCGGGTTCCGGCCGGGTTGTCGGTACGATGGCGGACAGGCACGCGCCCGCCGCTGGCACTCATCTCTTCCATGGCGCGCCGGCAGCGCGGGAATACATCCCGGCGCGCCGGCCACCGTTGCTCAGACGGCTGGCAAGTCCGGCAGCAGGCGATCGAATTCCCTCCTCACCACGGCGTAGCATTCGCACGCATGTCTTTCGAGCGCCGGCCGGTCGATTACCGCGATATGTCCATGGCTGTAGCGGATCAGGCCGGCGTTCTGCAGCTTGAGCGCCGCCTCGGTGACGCCGGAGCGCCTGACACCGAGCATGTTGGAGATCAGTTCCTGCGTCATCGTCAGCTCGTTGGTCGGCAGGCGGTCAATGCTGAGCAGCAGCCAGCGGCAGAGTTGCTGCTCGATCGAGTGATGCCGGTTGCAGACCGCGGTCTGGGCCATCTGCGTGATCAGTGCCTGCGTGTAGCGCAACAGCAGGCGTTGTACGGGGCCGCCACGCGCGAATTCCTGCTTCAGCAGCTTTGCATTCAACTTGTACCCGATACCCGCGCTTTGCACGATGGCCCGGCTCGGCGTGGTTTCGCCGCCCATGAACAGCGCGATCCCGACGATACCCTCATTGCCGACGATGGCGATCTCGGCAGATGCGCCATCTTCCATCACATAGAGCAACGATACGATCGCCGTGGTGGGAAAGTACACATTCCCGAGCTGGTCGCCCGACTCGTAGACGACATAGCCCAGGGGCAGTTCGGTCAGCACGAGGTGCGGTGCGATGCGCAACCAGTCTGCTTCGGGAAGCACCGCAAGCAGGCGGTTGGCCTTCGGGTCGTGCTGGGCACTCATGTCAGGCCTCCAAAGCCGGCTGGACGGGGCCTGCCGGTGTGCTTGCGGCAGGCCTCCGGATCGTCTGGCGGGCACGTCGGACACATGCCCCCTCTAGGAATATAGACGGGACATATGTCAGCGCATTGGCAATGATGGCGCGTTCGCGCCGAAGGTGGGGTAGCTGACCTGCGCCGGCGCGGGGCGCCGCCGCGAACACTTTGCCGATCGGGGGCCGGACAAAGCGCGCCCGCCAGGCGGAAAAATCGCTGGCAATCGCTGGCATCAGATGGCAAGCCCCCGGCGCGGTGGCCGGGGGCTCAGGCGCCCGGAAGGGCGGTACTGCGTGCAGGCACCTTTGCGCGGCCCGCTGCGCTCGCGGCGCCCCGGCGGGGCGGCCACGCTAGGCCCAGCGCAAGCCCGGCAAGACCTCATTGCGCTCCTCGATGCTCTCGCCGCCCAGTTCACCGACCATCCGCTTGACGGTGTCCTTGGTCGCCCTGGCGCAACTGGTGACCAGCAGCATCTCGCCTGGCGCCAGGCTGGCGCGTTGCCGGGCGATCCCGCCACGGCGGATCAGCCCGCCCAGCCATCGTCCCAGCCACCAGCCGGCCAGGGCGCCCATGGCGCCTGCCGCCACGCAGGCCAGCACGGTGGCCAGCGTGCCGGCGGAAGTCCCCAGGCGCAAGGTCCCGTAGATCGCCAGCGCGGCGCCGGCCAGGATGCCCGCAATCTCCCATTCGCCGCGGTATGTGGTCTGGGTGGCGTCGGCTTTCTGCAGTCCTTCGAGCGCCTGGTCGTCACGCTGGATGAACCATGGGCCTTTGATGAGCGAGGGGGAAAGGGGCAATTCGCAAAGGCCCGCTTGAATCTTCCTTGCGGCCACGGCGTCGCGAAGCCGGAAGTACAGTACGGTGCGCATGATTCTTTACCTCGCAGGCAAGCTGGTTTGCACCGGATCGAAGGCGAGCCGGCAGCGGGCGCGATCATGCCGGCATCTCATGGCCCGCCGGCGCGATTGAGAAGCCCGGCCGGGAAACCGCGCGGATCCGCGAACGGTCCTGGCGATGCTTCACAAAACGACACTGACACCGATCCGGTGCGCAGTCGGTACGATGGCGAACACGGAACCCGGCATCCGGGCGCCGGCCGGCCTGCATGTTTCAGGCCGCCATCCCGAGGAACTGCTGCAGCTCCGGCGTGGCCGGCCTGGCGAAGAGTTCCTCGGGCGGACCCGCCTCATGCACGCGGCCCTGGTGCATGAACACGACCCGGTTGCAGACTTCGCGCGCGAAGCGCATCTCGTGCGTCACCATCACCAGCGTCATGCCTTCGCGCGCCAGTTGCCGCACCACGTTCAGCACTTCCACCACCAGCTCGGGATCCAGCGCCGAGGTGATTTCGTCGCACAGCAGCGCGCGCGGCTGCATCGCCAGCGCGCGCGCGATGGCCACGCGCTGTTGCTGTCCGCCGGAGAGCTGGTCGGGGTAGCTGTCGAATTTCTCCGCCAGCGCCACCTTGGCCAGGCATTCGCGCGCGCGGGCGAGGGCTTCTGACTCGCTGGCGCCGCCGGCCACGGTGGGGGCCAGCATGACGTTGCGCCCGGCGCTCAGATGCGGGAACAGGTTGAACTGCTGGAAGATCATGCCGACCTTGCGGCGCAGCACGCGCAGCTCGAGCTCGCTCGTGCCGAGCTTGGCGCCGGCCACGGAGATATTGCCTTCGTCGATGCTTTCCAGGCCGTTGATGCAGCGTAGCAGCGTGCTTTTGCCCGAGCCGCTCTTGCCGATGATGGCGATGACCTCGCCCGGATCGATCTTGAGATCGATGCCCTTGAGCACTTCGTTGGCGCCGAAGCGCTTTTTCACGTTTTCAATGGCGATGAGCGACATTGAGCTTCCTTTCCAGGTGACGGCTGTAGCGGGACAGGGGCCAGCACAGCGCGAAATAGATCAGTGCGACCAGCGCGTAGACGGTGAAGGGGCTGAAGGTGGCGTTGGTGATCACGGTGCCGGCCTTGGACAGCTCGACAAAGCCGATGATGGAGGCCAGCGCGGTGCCCTTGACGATCTGCACGACGAAGCCGACGGTGGGCGCAATGGCGATGCGCAGCGCCTGCGGCAGGATCACGTAGCGCATCTGCTGCAGATGTCCCAGCGAGAGGCAGCCGGCGGCTTCCCACTGGCCCTTGGGGATGGCTTCGACGCAGCCGCGCCAGATCTCGGCCAGGTAGGCGCCGGACCACAGCGAGAGCGCCAGGCCGGCAGCGAGCCAGGCGGGAATCTCCACGCCGAACAGCGCCAGCCCGAAGAAGGCGAGGAAGAGCTGCATCAGCAGCGGCGTGCCCTGGAAGACCTCGATGAAGCCCCAGGCGGCGCGGCGCAACGGCGCGCGCCGGCTGATGCGCATGAGCAGCACCAGCAGGCCGGTCACGGCGCCGCCGGCAAAGGCCGCCAGCGACAGCACCACGGTCCAGCGCGCCGCCAGCAGCAGGTTGCGCAGGATGTCCCACGTTGAAAAATCGGTCATCGGGCTCTCCGGAACAGCGCGCCGCCGATGCCGCGCAGCACCTGGCGCAGGCCGATGGCCAGCAGCAGGTAGATGCCGGTGGTCAGCAGGTAGACCTCGAAGGCGCGGAAGTTGCGGCCCTGGACGAAGTTGGCGGCGAAGGTGAGGTCCTCGGCGGCGATCTGGGAGCAGACCGCGGAGCCGAGCATCACGATCACCACCTGGCTCGACAGCGCGGGCCAGATCTTGCGCAAGGCGGGTAGCAGCACCACGTGGCGGAACACCTGGAAGGGGGCCATGGCAAGGCTGGCGCCGGCTTCGAACTGCCCGCGCGGCACGGCGGCAATGCCTGCGCGCACGATCTCCGCGCTGTATGCGCCGAGGTTGATCACCATGGCCAGGATGGCCGAGGTCATTTCTCCCAGGTGGATG
The DNA here is from genome assembly GCF_056396525.1 of Cupriavidus sp. 05T41. Classification (NCBI taxonomy): domain Bacteria; kingdom Pseudomonadati; phylum Pseudomonadota; class Betaproteobacteria; order Burkholderiales; family Burkholderiaceae; genus Cupriavidus; species Cupriavidus sp. 05T41. Next base: position 43,749 of record NZ_JBFTLQ010000046.1, on the reverse strand, counting down.
CCGGCGCTGGGCAGGCCGAAGAAGATAAAGAAGAGCTGGATCAGGAACGGCGTGTTGCGGATCAGTTCCACATAGCCGCCGGCGATCGCCGCCAGCCAGGCCGGTCCCTGGGTGCGCGCCCACGCGCAGCCGATGCCCAGGGCTACCCCGAGCAGGCCGCCCACGGCGGTGAGTTCGGCCGTGACGGCGACGCCGTGCGCGAACACGCCGGCGTAGTCGAAGGCCGAGAGAAAGTCGAATTGATAGGACATGCGATGCCGTAGTTGGGCGCGCCGCCAGGAGGCGCGCGTGAGCGCGGGCCTTGCTTGGCTGGCGCCCCGGTGGATCCGGAGCGCCAGGGCTTCAGGGTTTCACGACTTCAGGACATCAAAGCGTGGCCGGCAGCGGCATGCCGAGCCACTTCACGGTCAGGGTGTTGAGCTCGCCGTCCTTCTTGGCTTCGCCCAGGATGGCGTTGACCCTGGCCTGCAGCTTCGGCTCGCCCTTGTTCAGGCCGATGAAACACGGCGAGTTCTTGATCAGGAACTTGGGCTCGGGCTTCTTGGGCGGATTCCTGGCAAGGATGGCGGCGGCCACCACGTTGCCGGTGGCCACCAGCTGCACCTGGCCCGAGAGGAAGGCGCTGATGGTGCCGTTGTTGTCTTCGTAGCGTTTGATGGTGGCGGTGGGCGGTGCCACCTTGCTCAGCTCCAGGTCTTCCACCGCGCCGCGCGTCACGCCCACGGTCTTGCCGGCGAGTTCGGCTGCGCTGGCGACCTTCTGGTCGGCCGGGCCGAACACGCCGTTGTAGAAGGGGGCGTAGGCCTCGCTGAAGTCGATGGCCTTCTCGCGCTCGGGGTTCTTGCCCATGCTGGAGATCACCAGGTCCACCTTCCTGGTCTGCAGGTAAGGCACGCGGTTGGTGCTGGTCACCGGTACCAGTTCCAGCTTGACGCCCATCTTCCTGGCGATCAGCGCGGCCACGTCGATGTCCAGGCCTTGCGGCTTCATGTCGGCGCTGACCGAACCGAAGGGCGGGAAGTCCTGCGGCACCGCAACCTTGAGCACGCCGGCCTTGACCACGTCGTCGAGCGCTTCGGCGCTGGCGGCGCGCATGGTGAACGCGAGGGCGGTGGCGCCAAGGCCGAGGAGGATTCTGGAGAGCTTCATTGCGTGTCCTTGCTAGCTTGCCGTTTGGGTTGGGTGAAGAGGAAATCGGAAATCGGTCGGAGGGCGGGCGCTCACGCGCCATGCCCGAGCGGGCGCAGCGCCTGGCGCAGCGGATCGGGCCGGTCGTCCGGCGTGGCCGCGCTCAGCCCGGCCTCCACGTGGCCGAGGTGCGCGTCCATCAGGGCGATGGCTTGTTCGGTGTCGCCGCGGGCCAGTGCCGCCACGATCTGCGCATGGTCCGCGCACGAGGCATGGGCCTGGTGGCTGGACTGGTAGCGCATGGCGATCAGGGTGGTGCGCGCGGTCAGGTCGCGCAGCGTATCGGCCAGCAGCACATTGCCCGCGCATTCGCCCAGGCAGACATGGAAGTCGCCCAGCAGGTAGCTGCGCAGGGCTGCGTCGTCGGCGCGCAGTGCGCGCTCTTCCTGCGCCACGTGTTCCTGCAGGCGGCGGATGGCTTGCGCGGTCAGCGGCGGGGCGTAGCGCAGCAGGCCGAGTTCGATGGCGCGCCGCGCGGCAAAGGCCTGCCGGGCTTCCTGCCGCGAGGGCTCGATCACGAACCAGCCGCGCCGGGCCGACACCGTGACGATGCCGCGCGCGGCCAGCCGCGTGAGCGCTTCACGCACCAGCGTGCGGCTCACACCGAACAGGCCGGCCAGCGCTTGCTCGCCGAGCCGCGTGCCGGGTGCCAGGCGCTGGGCCAGGATCGATTGGGTGATGCGCTCGGCGATCTCGGCCGAAGACGCGGTGCGGGCCGCATCGCCACCGCCGCCGCGAAGCGCGGACGGCAGGGCGGAGTCGTGGTCGAGAACTGGCGTGGAGAAGGTCATGCCAGGCTGTCATGCAATAGGTATGCCAGCCTGATATACAAGCGCCGTGCGCATGTTTTGTACGCAAACATGGCATGCGCTGCATGTGGCCGCGCACCAGTCGGGCGCAGCGGGGGATGCATCGGCGGGCGCGGTGCACGCCGATGGTGCGCCCGCGCCCGCGGCGGCCAGGTCCTACCAGCCGCCGCCCAGCGCCCGGAAGGTGGCCACCGCGGCACGCGCATTGTCGGCATGCACGCGTGCCTGCTGGTCGCGCGCAGCCAGCAGCTGGCGCTCCTCGTCCAGCACTTCGAACAGGCTCACCGCGCCGCCCTTGTAGGCATCCTCGGAGGCGCCGCGCGCGCGCACGTGGGCGTCGATCTCGGTGGTGAGCTCCTTGCCCTGCGATTCCAGCTCGGTGAGCGTGACGACGGCGTTTTCCACGTCTTCGGTGGCGCGCAGCATGGCCTTGCGATAGTTGACCAGCGCCTCGGCGTTGGCGCCCCTGGCCTGCGCCACTTCGGCATCGACCCGCCCGAAATCGAACAGGCGCCAGCGCAGGCCGGCCACCGCCGCTGGCTGGAAGGCCGCGGCGGAGAACAGCTTGCCGGTGCTGAGGCTCTCGAAACCGAGCAGGGCGGACAGCGACAGCTTGGGGTAGTACTCCGCGGTGGCCGCGCCGATGCGCGCGCTGCTGGCCGCCAGCCGGCGTTCGGCGGCAATCACGTCGGGACGGCGGCGCAGCAGGTCCGCGGGGCCTTGCGCCACCGAGATGGCGGGCACGGCCAGGCTGGCTTTTCCTCCGGGGCCGGCCAGTTCCGCGGCGTAGGTGCCGGGCTGCGCGCCCATCAGCACATCCAGCCGGTTGAGCTGGGTCTGCAGCTCGATGCGCAGCGGCGGGATGGTGACGCGCGCCTGCGCCACTAGCGCTTCGGCCTGCGCGACTTCGCGGCTGGAGGACAGGCCGTCGTTCAGGCGCAGGCGCACCAGTTCGAGCAGCTTGCCGTTGGTATCGACTTGTTCCTGCGCGATGGCGATGCGCTGCTGCGCGCCGCGCACGCGGAAATAGGCATCGGCGGCTTCGGCGGCAACCGAGACGCGCACGCCGAGTTGCTCCGCCTGCGCGGCCTGGGCTTCGGCGTCGGCCGCTTCGGCGCCGCGCCGCAGGCCGCCGAACAGGTCGATCTCCCAGCTCGCGCCGGCACCGACGTCATAGAGCGTGGGATTGCGGTTGTAGCCGGGGAACTGACTGGCGATCTTGCCAAGCGGGCTTTCCAGCGACTGGCGCTCCTTTACGGCCTGGGCCGACAGGCTGCCTTGCGGCAGCAACTGCGCACCGGCTTCGGCCGCCGCCGCGCGGGCCTGCTGCACGCGCGCCAGCGAGGCGGCCAGGTCCAGGTTCTGGTCGAGCGCGCGCTGCACGATGCGGGTCAGCACGGGATCGTCGAAGCCGGTCCACCAGCTATCCAGCGCCGGTGCCGGCAGCCTGGTTTCACGCGCGGCGAGCGCGTCTGCCTGCGCATAGCCCGCCGTGGTGGGAACGGCGGGCTGCCGGTAGTCCGGCCCCACCGCGGCGCAGGCCGCGAGACCTGCAGCGGCCAGGGCGGCCGCTGCCAGCCTGGCGTAGCCGAACGCCGGTGTCCGGGGTGACTTGAGCCCGGGGCGGGGCGAGGTTCGATCCATATCCATCTCCTTCTGCGAATCTGCAGCGCGGCGTCTTCGGCGCCTCGCAAACTTTGATCAACAAGTTACTTGCATGATGATATCTACCACTCTATACTAACTTTCATCTTGATAGCAACATGATTTTCGGAGGCCGAGAATATGCGGAAAACACCGCTCGATACCGCCCCTTGTCCCATTTCCCGCAGCCTGGCGCGGGTGGGTGAGTCGTGGAGCATCCTGATCCTGCGCGAGGCCTTCTACGGCACCCGCCGCTTCGACGATTTCCAGGTGCAGCTGGGCATCGCGCCCAACATGCTGTCCCGGCGGCTCGAGTCGCTGGTGGCCGAAGGCCTGCTGGAGCGGCGCCAGTATTGCGAGCGGCCGCCGCGCTTCGAATACCTGCTGACGCCGCGCGGCCGCGAATTCTGGCCCGTGCTGCTGGCGCTGCTGAACTGGGGCAACCGTCACTACGCGCCCGAAGGCGAGACCGTGGTGCTGGTGGACCGCCACAGCGGCGCCACCGTCACGCCGATCCTGGTGGACGCCGCCAACGGGCGCCCCATTACGGAAGCAGACCATTTCGTCACGGCCGGACCGGCCGCGAGCGAGCGCCTGCGCTTCCGCCTGGCGAGGTCGGATGGCGCGCGCGCCGCCGCCTGCCCCGGCACCGCCACCGGCGCCGCAACCATCCCCGGCGACCCGCAGACCGCGGGCGTCATCTGAACGTGCAAGCAAGAGGAAGTGTCATGACCAGCGAAATCGCCGCCGACCGTGCCGGCTCGGATCCCGTTTCCGTCTCGAAACCCCGCATCAGCCGCAAGCGAGCTGTCGTGACCGGCGTGCTCGTCGCGGCCGGTGTCGGCCTGGCCGTCTACGGCCAGCACTGGTGGACCGAGGGGCGTTTCCTGCAGAGCACGGACGACGCTTATATCGGCGGCGAGGTCACCGTGGTCGCGCCCAAGGTGGCGGGCTACCTGGCCGAAGTGCGCGTGACGGACAACCAGCAGGTGCATGCCGGCGACCTGCTGGCCCGCATCGACGACCGCGACTACCGCGCCGCGCTGGCCAAGGCCGAAGGCGCGGTGGCCGCGCAGCAGGCGCTGCTGGCCAACCTGGATGCCACGCGCGCCCTGCAGGAGGCCGTGATCGGGCAGGCCCGCGCCGCGGTGACGGCGGTGGATGCCGATACCGTGCGCGCCCGCGAGGACCAGGCGCGCTACCAGAGCCTGGCGGCCAAGTCGGCGGTGTCGTTGCAGAGCTCGCAGAAAGCGGATTCGGATTTCAAGCAGTCGCTGGCCAATACGCAGAAGGCGCAGGCCAGCCTGCTGGCCGCGCAGCGCCAGGTGGACGTGATCGCCACGCAGAAGCAGCAGGCCCAGGCGGCGCTGGCGCAGGCCATTGCCGAGCGCGATATCGCACGCCTGAACCTCGGATACACCGAGCTGCGCGCGCCCATCGACGGCACCGTGGGCAACCGGCGCGCGCGCGTCGGCGCCTATGCCGCCAGCGGCACGCAACTGCTGTCGCTGGTGCCGGCGCGCGGCCTGTGGGTCGATGCCAACTTCAAGGAAGGCCAGCTGGCCCGGCTGCGCCCGGGCATGCGGGCCACGGTGGAGGCGGACGTGCTGCCCGGGCAGGTGTTCCATGGCCGCGTGACCAGCCTGGCGCCCGCCACCGGCGCGCAGTTCAGCGTGCTGCCCCCGGAAAACGCCACCGGCAACTTCACCAAGATCGTGCAGCGCGTGCCGGTGCGCATCATGCTCGACGAGACCGACACCAAGCTGGCCATGCTGCGTCCCGGCCTGTCCGTGGTGGCGGAGGTCGATTCCCGCGCCGACGCACAGGTGCAGCAATGAGCGGCGCCGCGCTGGCGGACGCGCAGCCCGGCGCCGCCGCCGGGCAATCCGCGCCGGTCCGCCCGCCCGCAGGGTTGCCGGACTTCTCGCCGGCGTCGATGACCACCGGCGCCAAGGTGTTCGCCTTCGCCACCATGTGCGTGGGCATGTTCATCGCGCTGCTGGACATCCAGATCGTCTCGGCCTCGCTGCGCGACATTGGCGGCGGGCTGTCGGCAGGCACCGATGAAACCGTGTGGGTGCAGACCAGCTACCTGATCGCGGAGATCATCGTCATCCCGCTGTCGGGCTGGCTGGCGCGCGTGATGTCCACGCGCTGGCTGTTCGCGGCGTCGGCCGCCGGCTTCACGGTGGCAAGCCTGCTGTGCGGCATCGCCTGGAACATCCAGAGCATGATCGCCTTCCGCGCCATGCAGGGCTTCCTGGGCGGCTCGATGATCCCGCTGGTGTTCACCACCGCCTTCATGTTCTTCACCGGCAAGCAGCGCGTGATCGCCGCGGCCACCATCGGCGGCCTGGCCTCGCTGGCGCCCACGCTCGGGCCCACCGTGGGCGGCTGGATCACGGACCACTTCTCCTGGCACTGGCTGTTCTTCATCAACCTCGTGCCGGGCATCTTCGTCATGATCGCGGTGCCGATGTTCGTGCGCGTGGACCGGCCCAACTGGTCGCTGGTGCGCGGCGCCGACTACCTCGGCATGACGCTGATGGCGCTGTTCCTCGGCTGCCTGGAGTACACGCTGGAAGAGGGCCCGCGCTGGGACTGGTTCGGCGACGACACCGTCCGCGCCACGGCGTGGATCGCCGCGCTGGCCAGCGTCGGCTTCGTGTGGCGCAGCCTGACCTACGCGAACCCGGTGGTGGACCTGCGCGCGCTCAAGGACCGCAACTTCGCGCTGGGCTGCTTCTTCTCCTTCATCGCCGGCGTGGGCATCTTCGCCACCATCTACCTGACGCCGCTGTTCCTGGGGCACGTGCGCGGCTTCAGCGCGCTGCAGATCGGGCTGGCGGTGTTCTCCACCGGCGTCTTCCAGGTCATGTCGATCCCGGTCTATGCCTTCTTCGCCAACCGCGTGGACCTGCGCTGGCTGCTGATGGTCGGGCTGGCCTGCTTTGCCTTCTCGATGTGGCAGTTCGCGCCGATCACCAGCGACTGGGGTGCCGAACAATTGCTGCTGCCGCAGGCCTTCCGCGGCATGGCGCAGCAGTTCGCGGTGGCGCCGGTGGTCACGCTGACGCTGGGCGCGCTGCCGCCGGACCGGCTCAAGCTGGCCTCGGGGCTGTTCAACCTGATGCGCAACCTGGGCGGCGCGATCGGCATCGCGGTCTGCGCCACCATCCTCAACGACCGCACCAACCTGCATTTCCTGCGGCTGGCCGAGCACCTCAACGCCGGCAACGAGGCCATGGCCGCGCTGCTGCAGTCGGCCAGCAGCAATATGGCTGCGTGGGGCTTCGACGCGCAAGGGGCGCAGTCCGCCGCCATCAGGCAGTTGTGGGCGCTGGCCTACCGCGAGGCGCAGACGCAGACCTTCGCCGATATCTTCATCGTCATCCTGGTGTGCTTCGTCATCGCCACAGCCATGGTGCCGCTGATGCACAAGGTGGCGCCGCCCAAGGCGCCGTCGGCCGATGCGCACTGAACGCGGCCAGGCGCAACGTCATCCATGCAAGGGACAACAACCATGCTCAAACGCCATCTGATTGCACTCGCCGGCGTGGCGCTGCTTGCCGGCGGCCTGGCCCCGGCGCGCGCCGGCGGGGACCGGCCGCAAAGCGGCAGCATCGCCTGCAGCCGTGCCGACAATATGTACTGCCGCGTGCCGCCCCGGCCCGGCGCGCCGCCGCCCAGGCCGGGGGCGGCGCGCGACCGGCCGGCTTCCTGAAACCGTAGGCGGCCGCCATTTTGGCTATCATGGTGAAAGTATCGTGATGCCAGCGGAGCCGTCGACCATGCAGAGAAAGACCTTCAGGGATATGCAATGCCCCATCGCCCGTGGCCTGGAACGGGTCGGCGAGTGGTGGAGCATGCTGCTGATGCGCGAGGCGTTCTACGGCTCGCGGCGTTTCGACGACTTCCAGAGGAACCTGGAGATCGCCCCCAATATGCTCACGCGCCGGCTGACGGCGTTGGTGGACGAGGGGCTGCTCGAGCGGCGCCAGTACTCGGAAAAGCCGCCGCGCTACGAATACGTGCTGACCCCGGTCGGGCACGATTTCCTGCCGGTGCTGCTGGCCATGCTGGCCTGGGGCAACAAGCACTTCGCGCCGGAAGGGCCGAGCGTGGAGCTGGTCGACAAGGACACCGGCAAGGCGGTCGAGCCAGTGCTGGTGGACCGCGGCACCGGCGAGCCCCTGAGCTTTGCGCGACATGCGCTGGTGCCGGGGCCGGCCGCGCAAGAGGGGATGCGCAGGCGGCTCGCCGCCGCGCAGGATTTTTTGTCCGGCGCCGAGCAGGCGCCGGACGAAGTTGCAGGGGAGGTCTAGCAGGCCGCGCGGCTGCCGCGCACCGTGCCCGCGCGGGCCTCCGCATCCGTTTGTTTCATTCATTTCATCGAAGCGGGGAACGTCATGAAGATTCTGGTCCTGGGCGCGGGCGCCATGGGCGGTTATTACGGCGGCCGCCTGCAGCAGGCTGGCGCGGATGTCACATTCCTGGTGCGGCCGCGGCGCGCCGAGGTGCTGGCCCGCGATGGCCTGGTGGTGCGCAGCGAGCTAGGCGATATCCGCACCGCCGTGAAGACGGTGCAGGCCGGCGATGTGGGCCCGGACTACGACCTGGTGCTGCTGGCCTGCAAGACCTACGACCTCGAAAGCGCCATGCAGGCGCTCGGTCCGGCGCTGGACGAGCGCGGCAACGGCACGGCCATACTGCCGCTGGTCAACGGCCTGCGCGCCTACGAAACGCTGGACGCGCGCTATGGCCGCGAACGCGTGCTGGGCGGCGTTTCCTACATCGCCACCACGCTCGAAGCTGGGGGCGCGGTGGTGCACCAGGGCGCCGGCGACAGACTGGTGGTGGGCGCGCGCGCCGAGGCCGCGCAGCCCCTGGCCCGCGCTTTCCATGAACTGGCCGCGGCCACGCCCGGCACGCGCGAGCTGTCGGCCAACGTCGACCAGGCGCTGTGGAACAAGTGGGTGATGATCGCGTCGGGCGCGCTGATGACCTGCCTGATGCGCGGCACGGTGGGCGAGATCGTGAAGACCGACGACGGCCGCGCACTGATGCAGCAGGCCATGGACGAATGCGCCACAGTGGCGCGGCTGTCGGGCCATGCGCTGCCCGAGCCGGTGCACAAGGCGATGGTCGAGCGGCTGCTGGACGCCAACTCGCCGTGGGCGGCCTCGATGATGCGCGATATCGCCCAGGGTGCGCCGCGCCTGGAAGCGCGCGACATCGTTGGCGACATGGCCAGCCGCGCCGAGCGCTTCGGGCACGCCGTGCCGCTGGTGCGCACTGCCTACGCCCACCTGCAGGTCTACGAGGCCCGGCAGGCCCCCCACGCCGCCGCCTGAGGCGCCGCTATCCCGCTGCAGCCGCCGCCTGCGCGACGGCGGCGCTGCGCCGCTCGCGCGCGGCCAGCCTGAACGCGCCCGGGCCCACGCCGAAATACGCCTTGAAGGCGCGCCCGAAGGCCGCCTCGGAAGCGTAGCCGCATTGTTCGCCGATATTGGCCGCGGACTCGCGGTCCTGGGTCAGCAGGCGGGCCGCCAATTCCATGCGCAAGGTGGTGACGAACTGCAGCGGCGTCTCGCCGCTGAGCTGCGTGAAGCGCCGTGCGAACGTGGCGCGCGACACATTGCACACCTGTGCCAGCGATTCCACCGACCACGGCTCGGCTGGCGCCTTCAGCACCGCGTCCACGGCCCGCGCCATGCGCGCGTCCGCCATCAGCGCCAGCACGCTGTGGGTCACGCCGCCCTGCGCGATCAGGGCGCGCAGCAGCAAGGTCAGCAGCGCCGTGGAGAGCTGCCCGATCACCGCGGTGCCGCCCGGCTCGGGTGCCTGCGCCTCGTTGCGCATCATGCCGATCATGGCATCCAGCCACGCGCAGTCGGCGCGCCCCGCGGTGGATATGCGCAGCACCGGCGGCAGGTGGCGCAGCAGCATGGTGCCCGGCAGGCCCAGCACGAAGGTGCCGCACAGCAGGTCCAGCTCAGGCCCTTCGCCCGGGATCCTCACCTCGGTCAGCATGCCGTTGAAGTGTGTCTGCCGCTCGCCCGGGGCGGCCTGGTCCCCGCCCTTGCCGGTATTGGCCCGCAGGCTGCGCAGCGTATGCGCGCTGCCGTGCGGAAACAGCAGCACATCGCCGGCATCCAGCGTCATTTCCTTCTTTCCGGCCTCGGCGATCGCCTGCCCTTCGAGGATGATGTGATAGGGCAGGTGTCCCGGCGGCGCCAGCACATGGTCCACCCGCCAGACGCCGGCAAAGTGGCAATGCAGGTCGACGGTTCCGGCGGGCGCCAGCATGCGGACGAGTTCGGTCAGGCTGTCCATGGCTTCGGGAGGGTAGAGGGTCCGGGCGAGGTGAGCTTGCTTGAGACGTTTGGGCAAGATATTGCGATCATTATATGCGGTAACGCGCAGTTTGGGCGCCTAGACTTCAGTCCATGGAAGCCGCGCAACAAACACCGCGCGGTCCATCAACCAACGCAAAGGAGTCCGTCATGTCCCGTCTTCACACCATCGCCCTCGACGAAGCCACTGGCCAGACCGCCGAATTGTTCGGCGCCATCAAGAAGGCCATCGGCAAGGTACCCAACGCCTACCTGACCATCGGCAGCAATGCCCCGGCCGTGCTGGCCAACGCGCTGCAGACTGGTGCGCTGCTGCAGAAGAATTCCACGCTGAGCGCGCGCGAAGTCGAAGCCATCAACCTCGCCGTCAGCGAAGCCTCGGGTTGTGACTATTGCGTGGCCGCGCACACCATGACCGGCAAGATGGCCGGCTACAGCACCGAGCAGACCCGCGCGCTGCGCGCCGGCGCCTACGCCGAGGACGGCAAGATCGACGCGCTGGTCCGCTTTGCGCTGACCCTCGTCAAGACCAGCGGCACGCTGCCCGCCAGCGCCGTGGCCGATGTGCGCGAAGCCGGCTACAGCGACCGCCAGATCATTGAGAGCATCCAGGCCGTCAGCGCGATCCTGTTCACCAATATGGTCAACCGCGTCAACGATACGGTGGTGGATTTCCCGAAGGTGGCGTGAGCAGGGCGGGAGGGCGCGCATGCCCTCCCGCTGCCGGTTTCCGGCGAGGCCCGGTGGCGTAGCGCTTCCGGGCCTTTCTGCTATCGGGATCAGCGCGTGGCGTTCAGCCCGTTGCGCCCGTTCAGGTGCCTGACCAGCCGTCCCAGCGTGGTGGCCTGGATCAGCAGGCTGAACACCACCACCAGGTAGGTCACGCCGATCAGCATCTCGCGCCCGTGGAACTCCGGCAGCGACAGCGCCAGCGCGATCGAAATGCCGCCGCGCAGCCCGCCCCAGGTCATGATGGTGGCCGAGTGCGGGTTGAGCCGGCGGAAGTTCTGCAGCGCCAGCAGCGGGATCGCCACGCTGATGCAGCGCGCCAGCAGCACCACGGGAATCGCCGCCAGCCCCAGCCACACGATATGCAGGTGCAGCGACAGCGCGATGATCTCCAGCCCGATCAGGCCGAACAGCACCAGGTTGAGCAGTTCGTCGAGCAAGCCCCAGAAATTGAACAGATGCTCGCGCGTCTTCTCTGACATCGAAGTGGCCGCGCCGTGGTTGCCGATCACCAGCCCCATGATGACCACCGACAGTGGCGCCGAGACATGCACCAGTTCGGCCAGGCTGTAGCCACCCGTGGCCAGCGCCAGCGTGATGAGGATCTCCACCGGATAGCTCTCGATGCCGCGCAACAGCAGCGACGCACCGTAGCCCAGCACCGCGCCCAGCACCAGCGCGCCCAGTACCTCGCGCACCAGCGCCATGGCCACGTGCGAAGCCGAGAACTCGGTGGCGCCGGTGGCCAGGCCGACCAGCGTGAGGAAGGCCACCACGGCGGTGCCGTCGTTGAACAGCGATTCGCCGGCGATCTTGGTTTCCAGGCTTTCTGGCGCACCGGCGTTCTTGAGCACGCTGAGTACCGCGATGGGATCGGTCGGCGAGATCAGTGCGCCGAACACCAGGCACCACAGCAGGCTGACGGGATGGCCCAGCCATTGCGCCACGTAGAAGAAACCGAGGCCCACCGCGGCCGTGGAGATCACCACGCCGACCGTGGCGAGCAGCAACACGGCGCGCCGCTGGCGACGCATGCGCGACAGGTCCACGTGCAGCGCGCCGGCGAACAGCAGCAGGCTGAGCAGGCCGTGGAAGACCAGGTCGGAGAAATCGATCTGGGCCACCAGCTTGCGGGCCTGGGCCACCATTTCAGGGTGATTGAAGCCGAGCACGGATACGCTCAGGCAGGTCACCAGGCCCACGGCGGTGATGCCCAGCGTGTCGGGCAGCTTGATGAAGCGGTAGTTGATGACGCCGAAGATGGCGATGAGGGTGAAAAGGGCGCCGGTCCCCTGGAATACGGTCATGCGGTGGAATCCTCCTGAGTCTCTGCCGTTGCGGGTCGTCGCGAGTCGTTGCGAGCCTCCATTGTGCGCGATGCACTGCAATGTGCGTCTTTTGACGCATCAACGAGGCCATCGTTCATGGCGGGCCGCGCAGGCCGAGTGCTCGTCAGGCCAGCGTCGCCGCCTCGCCGGCATCGAAAAACCCCAGGAACCTGCGCATGATGGGCGAGAGCGCGCCCGTGCGATGCGCCACCAGCACGCGGCTGGCCGCGTCCGGGCCCGCCAGCGGCCGGTAGGCCACGCCGGGGATGCCGGTGCGCGCATAGATCTCCGGCAGCACCGAGACGCCCGCGCCGCTTGCCACCAGTCCGATGATGGTGGTGGCCTCGCGTGCCTCCTGGGCAATGCGCGGGGCAAAGCCAGCCCGGTTGCAGAGCGTGGTCACGTGGTCGAACAGGCCGCAGCCCAGGCCGCGCGGGAACAGCAGGAAAGGCTGGCCGGAGAGCGCGCCGATCTCGAGCGGCGGCGCGCCTGTCGTGGCGGTGCCCCCGTCCTCCGGCCCGGCCAGTGCATGCGTGGCCGGCAGCACGGCGACCAGCCGGTCGGCGAGCACTTCATGCACCGTGATGCTGGCGGGCGGGTGGAACTGCGGCGAGGGCCGCAGGAAACCGATGTCGATCTCGCTTTTTTCCAGCGCCTGCAATTGCTGGCCGGTGGACATGTGCACCAGCTCCAGCATCGCGCGGCGGTGGCCAAGACGGAACTGCTGCACTGCGCGCGGAAAGACGTCCTGCATCGGCACCGAGGCGGTGAAGCCCACCCGGATCTCGCCGGCCTCGCCCGCGGCGACCTGCCTGACCACTTCGCGGGCCTGCTCCAGGTTGCCCAGGGCCGCCCGGGCCTTGTCCAGGAACAGGCTGCCGGCCGGGGTCAGCGCCACGTGGTGGCGCGAGCGGTCGAGCAGGGGGCTGCCGAGTTCGTCTTCCAGGGCCTTGATCTGGGTGCTCAGCGGAGGCTGGCTGATATGCAGCTTGCGCGCGGCTTCGCTGAAGCTCAGTGCTTCGGCCACGGCGACGAAATAGCGGAGTTGCCGGAAATCCATGGGCTTGCGGTGAGGGTGAGGGGCTTTGGCTCTGGTTTGGTTATAGCAATCAGAGATAACAAGCTGGTCTAAAACATATTGGACAGTATCACGGCCGCTGCGCAGAATGCACGCAAACGATACAACCGATAACCTGTCCGGAGACAAGAATGCTGCGTCGATCCCACCTTGCCGCCTTGCTGGCGGCCACCTTGTCACTGGGCGTGGTTGCCGCGGCGGGCGGGGCCGAGCCCTATCCGGCCAGGCCGATCCGGCTGGTCGTGCCTTACGCGGCGGGCGGCGCCGTAGATATCGTGGCGCGCGCGGTCGGCCAGCGCATGAGCGTGCAGCTCAAGCAGCCGGTCATCGTCGACAACCGCCCGGGCGCCAGCACCAACATCGGCATGGACACCGTGGCCAAGGCCGCGCCCGACGGCTACACCATCATGATGGCCTCCAACAGCCTGGCCACCAATGCCGCGCTGTTCGCCAAGCTGCCCTTCGACCCGGCCCGGGACTTCGCGCCGGTGGCCCGCATCGGGCAGGCCTCGCTGGTGCTGGTGGTACCGGCGAAATCCAGCGTGACCTCGCTCAAGGGGCTGATCTCCCAGGCCCAGGCCCAGCCCGGCAAGCTCAGCTACGCCTCTGCCGGCAACGGCAGCTCCGGCCACCTCGCCGGCGAGCTGTTCAAGGAAGCGGCGCATATCGATGTGCTGCACGTGCCCTACAAGGGTGGCGCACCGGCCATCACCGACCTGCTGGGCGAGCGCATTTCCTACATGCCGATCAATCCGCTCGAAGTCATCACGCATATCCGTGCCGGTACCCTGCGCGCCATCGCGGTGGCGAGCGACCAGCGCACGCCGCTGCTGCCCGCGGTACCGACCTCGCGCGAAGAGGGCGTGCCTGGCTTTACCGCCTCGGTGTGGTGGGGCCTGATCGCGCCGGCCAGGACGCCGCCGGCGGTGATCCACGAACTCAACGCCGCCGCCAACGCCGCGCTTGCCGATGCCGATGTGCGCAAGCAGCTCGCCCAGCTGGGCGTGACGATCCTGCCGGGCACGCCCGAGGCCTTCGGCCAGTTCGTGCGCAATGAAACCACGACCTGGAACGGCGTGATCCGCAAGGCGGGCATCACCGCCGACTGACTTCCGTGCCGCGCCGCGCGGGGCCCGGGGCCCGGCACGGCGTGGCCATGCCATCGATCTCACACGGTAACACCCATGACCGAAATCCAAGCCCAGGCCCCCAGCGGGGCACAAGCCGCAACCGACCGTCCTGCCATGCTGGTGGTCAGCGCGCACGCAGCCGACTTCGTCTGGCGCGCCGGCGGCGCCATTGCGCTGTACGCCGAGCGCGGCTACAACGTGAAGATCGTCTGCCTGTCGTTCGGCGAGCGCGGCGAGTCTGCCAAGATGTGGCGCCAGCCGGGCATGACGATGGAGCGGGTCAAGGCCGCGCGGCGCGAGGAAGCGCAGCAGGCCGCCGATATCCTCGGTGCCACGCTCGAGTGCTTCGACCTGGGCGACTATCCCCTGCGGGTGAGCGACGAGGCGCTGCTGCGCCTGGCCGACATCTACCGCGAACTGCGCCCCGAACTGGTCCTGAGCCATTCGCGCGAGGACATCTACAACTTCGACCACCCGCTTGCCACCCACGTGGCGCAGGAAGCGCGCGTCATCGCCCAGGCGCACGGCTACAAGCCCGAGGTGCCGGTGATCGGCGCGCCGCCGGTGTTCCTGTTCGAGCCGCACCAGCCCGAGCAATGCAACTGGAAGCCCGACGTGCTGCTCGATATTTCGTCCGTGTGGGAAAAGAAGCAGCGTGCCTTCGCCACCATGGCGGCGCAGGAGCACCTGTGGGAGTACTACACGCGCGTGGCGCTGCAGCGCGGCGCCCAGGCCACGCGCAACTCGGAGCGCAAGGTCAGGCACGGCGAAGGCTATGCGCGCGTGTTCCCGCAAGTAGTGGAGAGCCTGGCATGAAGACCATCGCCTATCGCAACATCCTGCGTGCCGACGCCGCCGCCATCGATGCGCTCGGCGCGGCCGGCGTGGCCACGGTGCATGAGGCGCAGCGCCGCACCGGGCTGATGAAGCCTTATCTGCGGCCGATCCAGTCCGGCGCCGCCATTGCCGGCAGCGCGGTGACGGTGCTGATGCATCCCGGCGACAACTGGATGATCCACGTCGCCGTGGAGATGGTGCAGCCCGGCGACGTGCTGGTGGTGGCGCTGGTCAGCGACTGCACCGACGGCCTGTTCGGCGACCTGCTGGCCACGTCGCTCAAGGCGCGCGGCGCGCGCGGCCTGGTCATCGACGCCGGCGTGCGCGACGTTGCCACGCTGAACGCCATGGCCTTCCCGGTCTGGTCGCGGGCGGTCAGCGCGCAGGGCGCGGTCAAGGAAACCGTGGGCGCGGTCAATGTGCCGGTGGTGTGCGCCGGCGCCCAGGTGCGCCCCGGCGACGTGATCGTGGCCGATGGCGACGGCGTGGTGGTGGTGCCGCGGCCGCGGGCCGCCGAGACCGCGCGGCTCGCCGCCGAGCGCGAAGCCGCGGAGCTGGCCAAGCGGGCCACGCTGGCCTCGGGCGTGCTGGGCCTGGACATGTACCGCATGCGCGAGGCGCTCGCGGCGAAGGGCCTGGCCTACTCCGACCAGGCCGTGGACTGGTACAGCGGCTTCGACGAAGCCTGAGCGCGCGTTTCAACCGCCGGGCGGCCCCCTGCCAGCAGTTGGGGAGGGGGCGCCCGCGATTCTGGTATAAGCAACCCAGACAATTTTCCGGGCGTCGGGGGAGCCAGATGGAACTGCGCCAGCTTCAATACTTCGTGCGGGTGGTCGAGCTCGGCAGCATGAGCCGCGCCGCGCTCGACCTGGACATGGTGCAGTCGGCCATGAGCCAGCAGATCAGCCGGCTGGAGAGCGAGCTGTCCACCCGCCTGCTGCGCCGGACCACGCGCGGCGTCACCCCGACCGAGGCCGGCCTGGCCTTCTTCCGCGAAGCCCAGCTGGCGCTGCGCCATGCCGAGCAGGCCAAGCGCGCAGCCCAGCATGCGCGGCTGTCCGGCACGGTCAGCGTGGGGCTGGCGCCGACCACCGCATCGGTGATCGGCGTGCCGCTGATGCGCGCCATGCGCGAGCGCTATCCCGACGTGCGCCTGCATATGGTGGAAAGCCTGTCCGGCCATCTGGGCGCCATGCTCAACGCGCGCCAGCTCGACCTGGCGGTGCTGTTCGACACCCACGTGGCGCGCCGCTGGAGCGTCACGCCGCTGCTCGAGGAAACCCTGTTCCTGATCCGTTCGCGCAAGAGCCTGCCGGCCGGCTCGGAGGCGGGCGCGCCCGCGCGCCTGCGCATGGCGCAGTTGCAGGACGTGCCGCTGATCATGCCGACCGGCCTGCACGGCCTGCGCAGCACGCTCGATGCGGCCTTCGCGCGGGTCAAGATCGTGCCGCAGGTGGTGCAGGAGGTGGACTCGCTGGCCATGCTGATGGACGCCGTGGACCTGGGTTTCGGCGCCACGTTGCAGCCGTGGGCGGCGGTGGGGCGCTATGCGGACGCGCAGGAGCGCTTCCACCTGGCCGAGATTGCCGACCCCAAGGTGCGGCGCCAGAATGTCCTGTGCAGCCTGTCCGACGACGAATTGTCCCCGGCGGCGCTGGCCCTGCGCGTGGTGCTGGCCGATTGCGCGCGCGAGCTGGTACGTTCCGGCGCATGGCGCGGCGCGCGCCTGCTGGTCGACTAGAAGACAGGCGCCCCGGGGGGGCATCACGATTCGTGATGCCCCCATGCGATCCGCGGGCTTAGCAGGAGGGCGCCAGCCCGCTACAGTGCGGTCTACCCCACCGGAAGCCGCATCGTGTTCCTCATCAATCCAATCCGGGAGCGCCTCGCGCCGACTCCCCACCGCCTCGCCGGAGGCGCCCGCCCATGATCGACGTCCTGGTCATCGGCGGCGGCAACGCCGCCCTGTGCGCCGCCCTGATGGCGCGTGAAGCCGGCGCCAGCGTGCTGCTGCTCGAAGCGGCACCGCGCGAGTGGCGCGGCGGCAACTCCCAGCACACCCGCAACCTGCGCTGCATGCACGACGCCCCGCAGGACGTGCTGGTCGAGGCCTACCCCGAAGAAGAGTACTGGCAGGACCTGCTCAAGGTCACCGGCGGCCTGACCGACGAACGCCTGGCCCGCCTGGTGATCCGCGCTTCGTCCACCTGCCGCGACTGGATGCGCAAGCACGGCGTGCACTTCCAGCCGCCGCTGTCCGGCGCGCTGCACGTGGCGCGCACCAATGCCTTCTTCATGGGCGGCGGCAAGGCCCTGGTCAATGCCTACTTCCGCAGCGCCGAGGCGCTCGGCGTGCAGGTGCGCTACGACGCGCCGGTGGACGCCATCGAGCTCGACGGCGACCGCTTCGTGGCCGCCCGCATCGGCAGCGAGCGCATCGAGGCGCGCAGCTGCGTGCTGGCCGCCGGCGGCTTCGAGTCCAACCGCGAGTGGCTGCGCGAGGCCTGGGGCCAGAACGCCGACGGCGAATGGCCGGCCGACAACTTCCTGATCCGCGGCACGCGCTTTAATATGGGCGTGCTGCTCAAGCACATGATCGAGGCCGGGGCTGACGCCATCGGCGACCCGTCGCAATCGCACTGCGTGGCCATCGACGCGCGCGCGCCGCTGTACGACGGTGGCATCTGCACCCGCGTGGACTGCGTCTCGCTGGGCGTGATGCTCAACCGCAATGCCGAGCGCTTCTATGACGAAGGCGAGGATTTCTGGCCCAAACGCTACGCCATCTGGGGCCGCCTGGTGGCCCAGCAGCCTGGGCAGATCGGTTACTCGATCATCGACGCCAAGGCGGTCGGGCGCTTCATACCGCCGGTGTTCCCCGGCGTGCGCGCCGATACGCTGCCGGAACTGGCGCGCCAGCTCGGGCTGGACGAAGCCACCTTCGTGCGCACCATCGAGGACTACAACGCGGCCTGCCGCGTCGGCACCTTCGACCACACCGTGCTGGACGACTGCCATACCGAAGGCATCGCGCCGGCCAAGACCCACTGGGCGCGCCCGCTCGATACCGCGCCGTTCTACGGCTATGCGCTGCGGCCCGGCATCACCTTCACCTATCTCGGCCTGAAGGTGGACGAGCACGCCGCCGTGCACTTCGGCGGCAAGCCCAGCGCCAACCTGTTCGTGGCCGGCGAGATGATGGCCGGCAACGTGCTGGGCAAGGGCTACACCGCGGGCGTGGGCATGGCCATCGGCACCGCCTTCGGCCGCATCGCCGGCACGCGGGCCGCCGCCGCCGCGTTCGGGCGGACCCGTCACAACGAACTCCAGGAAGAGCAGCATGCAACATCTTGAAGCGCTGACGCGCGAAGCGGCGGCGCTGGCCCAGGGCGTGCTGCCGCTGACCGGCGACGAGGCCGAGGTCGGCCGCGTCATGCAGATCTGCAACGCCTGCCGCTATTGCGAAGGCTTCTGCGCCGTGTTCCCGGCCATGACGCGCCGGCTGGAATTCGGCAAGGCAGATATCCACTACCTGGCCAACCTGTGCCACAACTGCGGCGCCTGCTACCACGCCTGCCAGTACGCGCCGCCGCACGAGTTCGCGGTGAACGTGCCGCAGGCCATGGCCAAGGTACGGGCGCAAACCTATTCGGACTACGCCTGGCCGGCCGCGTTCGGCGGCCTCTACCGCCGCGCCGGCCTGGCCACCGCGCTGGCGCTGGCGGGCGGCCTGGCGCTGTTCCTGGTGATGGCGCTGGCCATGCAGGGCAGCCTGCTGCATGCGCCGCTGGCCGGCAACTTCTACGCCATCTTCCCGCACAACCTGCTGGCGGCGATGTTCGGGCTGGTATTCGGCCTTGCCATCGTGGCGCTGGGCGTGGGCGTGATGCGCTTCTGGCGCAAGGTCACCCCGGGCGAGCTGGCAGGCGAGGCCCGAGGCCCGGCCATCGGTGGCGCGGCGCACGATGCGCTACGCCTGCGCTACCTCGACGGCGGCCACGGCCAGGGCTGCAACAATGCCGACGACGCCTTCACGCTGTGGCGCCGCCGCTTCCACCATTTCACGTTCTATGGCTTCATGTTGTGCTTCGCCGCCACGGCGGTTGCCACCCTGTATCACTACCTGCTGGATCTGCACGCGCCCTATGCGCTGGGCAGCCTGCCTGTCCTGCTGGGCACGGCGGGCGGCATCGGGCTGCTGATCGGCACCGCGGGGCTGTTCTGGCTTAACCTCAAGCGTGACCCGCGCACGGGCGACGCCGCCCAGAAGCCGATGGACCGCGGCTTTATCGCGCTGCTGTTCCTCACCAGCCTGAGCGGCCTGGCGCTGCTGGCCTGGCGCGATTCCGCCGCCATGGCATTGCTGCTGGCCCTGCACCTGGGCGTGGTGATGGCGCTGTTCCTGACCCTGCCTTACGGCAAGTTCGCGCACGGCATCTATCGCAGCGCGGCACTGCTGAAGTGGAATATCGAGAAACGCCGGCCCGCCGGCCTGGCGCTCGGCTCGGACTGAGCGGCAACCGGTCCCGCAGACACCCGAACAAGAACACCGTACCCAAGGAGACTCCACATGACCAAGCCCGGCGTGCTCGCCATTTCCTCGATGCGGGACCAGTGCAGCGAAGCCGAGTGGCAGGCGCGCGTGGACCTGGCCGCCTGCTACCGCCTGGTGGAGCTGTACGGCATGGCGGACATGATGGCCAACCATATCTCGGCGCGCGTGCCGGACGAGGATGGCGCCTTCCTCATCAATGCCTACGGCATGATGTACGAGGAAATCACCGCCTCCAGCCTGATCAAGGTGGACCATGCCGGCAATCTCCTCTCCAAGCCGGATTTCGGCGCGCTCAACTACGGCATCAACAAGGCCGGCTACGTGATCCACAGCGCCGTGCACGAAGCGCGCCCCGAAGTGGCCTGCGTGATCCATACGCATAGCTGGGCCTCGATGGCGGTATCGTCGCTGGACTGCGGGCTGCTGCCGCTTACGCAGACCGCCATGCGCTTTCTCAAGATCGGCTACCACGACTACCAGGGCGTGGTGCTGGACACTGCCGAGCAGGCCTCGCTGATCGAAGACCTGGGCCGCGGCGAGGCGCTGATCCTGCGCAACCATGGCGCGCTTACGGTGGGCAATACCGTGGGTGAGGCCTTCAACTGGATGCACCGGCTGGAGCTGGCCTGCCGCGCCCAGATCGGCGCGATGTCCTGCAACACGCCGCTGCGCGAGGTGGGCGCCGAGGTGCTGCAGGAGACCTGGAACAACTACCAGCCCGGCACGCGCAGGCCCTATGGCGTGATGGAGTGGCCGGCGCTGCTGCGCAAGCTCGACCGCCTGGACCCGGGTTTCCGCGACTGAGCGCGGCGCCCCGGGAGCGCGAACATCCGGGCGCGCTCGCGCGGGCGCCCGAAAGCCCCGCCGCAGTACCGCAAGCCGCACCGACGAACACCAGAACATAAAACAGACAGGGAACGGCGGACGCGGGCGCGTTCCGATGCCGGCCGTCCCAAGGAGACCGTCATGCCGAAGTTCGCCCCCGCTTTATCCTCGTTCCACCCCATGCATGCGCCGCGCCGGGCGCTGGCCGCCCTTGCCTTCGGGCTGGCCTGCGCCGGCGGGGCCCCCGCCCACGCCGCCGGCGACGACTACCCGGCCCGGCCGGTGCGCGTGGTGGTGGCCTTCACCGCCGGCGGCACCACCGATATCCTGGCGCGCAGCGTCAGCCAGGTACTGGCCCAGCGCTTCAGGCAGTCCTTCGTGGTGGACAACCGGCCCGGGGCCGGGGGCAATATCGGCACCGAGGCGGTGGTGCGCGCACCGGCGGACGGCTATACGCTGCTGGTCGATTCGGTCGGGCCCATTTCCATCAACCAGACGCTGTACAAACGGCTGAACTACGATCCGCTGGCCGACCTGGTGCCGGTGGTGCAGATCGCCGACGTGCCCAATGTGCTGGTGGTGCATCCCTCGCTGCCGGCGAAGAGCTTCGAGGAGTTCGTGGCCTACGCCAAGGCCAATCCGGGCAAGCTCAACTACAGTTCCACCGGGGTGGGCACGTCCTCCCAGCTGTCGAGCTTCATGCTGACGCAGCGCGTCGGCACCGAGGCCACCCATATTCCGTACAAGGGTGCCGACGCGCTCAACGATCTGCTCTCGGGCCGGGTACAGTTCATGTTTGCCACCATCCCGTCGGTCATCGCCCATATCAAGGCCGGCAAGCTGCGGGCGCTTGCAGTGAGCAGCGCGCACCGCTCGCAGTCGCTGCCCGAGGTGCCGACGGTGGCGGAGAAGGGCTTTCCCGGTTTCGAGGCCGGCTCCTGGTTCGGCGTGTTTGCGCCCAGGGGCACGCCCAAGCCGGTCATCGACAAGCTGAACCAGGCGATCAACGAGGCGCTGCCGTCGCTGCAGGCGCAGATGGTGCGCGAAGGCGCCGATCCGGTGGGCGGCTCGCCGGAGCAGTTCGGCAAGTTCACGCACAAGGAGTACGACAAGTGGAAAGTGGTGGTGCGCGATTCGGGCGCTTCGGTGGATTGAACGATATGCAGGCTGCAATGAATCATCCGTCCGGCGGGCTGGGCCCGCGCATCCTGTTGTCGGAACAGGCGCTACGGCAGTACGGTGCGCAGATCGGGGCCGCACTGGGCGGCAGCTTCGTGCCGGTCGTGCCGGCGGCCGGGGAGGGCGGCCTGCCTGCCGGGCTGGATGCCGACATCGCCTTTGTCTCGCGCGACGTCACCGGGCTGTCCACCAAGCATGAGATCCTGCCGGCCACGCGGCGTTTCTACGATGCCATGCTGGCCAGCACCGCGCTGCGCTGGGCACATACGCATTCGGCCGGCGCGGACCGCGCGGTATTCGGCGAACTGCGCGCGCGCGGCGTGGCGGTGACCACCTCGTCGGGCGCCAACGCAGGCGTGGTGGCGCAGACCGCGCTGGCCGGGCTGCTGGCGCTGGCGCGGCATTTCCCGCAGATGGTGGCAGCGCAGCGCGAGCGCCGGTGGGCGCCGCTGATCGGCTCTGGCCTGCCGCGCGACATTGCCGGGCAGACTGCGACCATCGTGGGCTGGGGCCCGATCGGGCAGTTGCTCGGCAAGCTGCTGCAGACGCTGGGCATGAACGTGATCGTGGTGCGGCAGCGCGCCTTGCCGGCCGGCGCCGGCTACGAGACGGTGAGCTTCGACTCAGTGAGCGGGGTGTTGCCGCGTACCGACTGGCTGGTGCTCGCATGTCCGCTGACCGCGCAGACGCACGGGCTGGTGGACGGCGCCGCGCTGGCCTTGCTGCCTGCCGGCGCCAGGCTCGTCAACGTGGCGCGCGGCGAAGTGGTGGAAGAGGGCGCGCTGATCGAAGCGCTGAGGTCCGGCCGCCTTGCCGGCGCCTACCTGGACGTGTTTGCGCATGAGCCACTGCCGGCGGATTCGCCGCTGTGGAGCCTGCCCAACGTCATCGCCACGCCGCACAGCGCGGGTTTTTCCGACGGCAATGCCGCGCGCGTGGCGGGCATCTTCCTGGACAACCTGCGGCGCTGGGTGGCCGGGGAGGCGTTGCGCAATCTGGTTGGCTGACGCAGCCAGCCATGCCTTGCCGGCTGTCGTCCCCGCTTGCCCAGACCCTCTCCCCATGAGGGGAAAGGGCGCAAAGCCCCCGGGGTACCGCGGGCGCCGCCGGCGCGCCGCTTCCCCCTTGCCTCGTCAGCTCAGCCCGCGCCGACCGGCGCGAACGTCGGCACCGGCGGGCCGTCCTCGGTCGGCGTGAAGGTGAGCTTCACTTCCTGCCCGATACGCACCGTATCCAGGTCGCAATCCACGATATGGGTCATCATGGTCACGCCTTCTTCCAGCTTCACGTAAGCGATGCAGAACGGCGTGGGGCCGGCGCGGCGCGTGACGCTGAACGAATAGATGGTGCCGCGGCCCGAAGCCTGCTTCCATTCCGTGTCGCCCATGCAGAAGGGGCACAACGTGCGCGGATACCAGTGCGGCTTGCCGCAGGACTTGCAGTGCCTGACCAGCAGGCGGCCTTCGCGCGCGGCTTCCCAGAACTCGGTGTTGTCCGGTGCCACCTGCGGCGACTTGAGCGGCGTGGCCGTGTAAGGTGTGCTCATCTTGTTACTCCCGTTCCAGAATCACAGTGGCGCTGCCGTGGCGCGAGCCGAGATAGCCGCCCGTGCCCTGGGCCAGGGCCAGGTCGCAGTTCTTGACCTGCACGGCGGGATGCGCTTCGCCGCGCAGCTGGCGCACCGCCTCGATCACCTTGGTGATGCCGCCGCGATTGGCCGGGTGGTTGTTGCACAGGCCGCCGCCGTCGGTATTGAAGGGCAGCTTGCCCACGCCGGAGATCAGGTTGCCGTCGGCCACGAACCGGCCGCCTTCGCCCTTCTTGCAGAAGCCCAGGTCTTCGAGCTGCATCAGCACCGTGATGGTGAAGCTGTCGTAGATCGAGGCGTACTTGATGTCGGACGGGCGGATGCGCGCTTCCTCGAAGGCGATCGGGCCCGAGATGGCCGCGCCGGACCAGCTCAGGTCCACTTCGCCGCCGAGCTGGCCCTTGACCGCTTCGCCGGCGCCGATGATCTTGACCTTGGGGCGCTTGAGCCGGGCCGCGATTTCCGGGCGCGCCACGATCAGCGCGCCGCCGCCGTCGCTGACCACGCAGCAGTCCAGCTTGTGCAGCGGGTCGGAGATCATGGGGGAATTCAGCACGTCGTCCACGGTCACCACCTCGCGCAGCATGGCGTTGGGGTTGTGCTGGGCGTGGTGCGAGGCCGCCACCTTGATCCAGGCGAGCTGCTCGCTGGTGGTGCCGTACTGGAACATATGCCGCATCGCGACCATGGCGTACAGGTTCACCGTGACGGCGCTGTAGGGCGCCTCGAAGGGCTGGTCGGGCAGGTTGGCGCCCCAGTTGCGCGCCTGCGTGCCGCTCGAGCCTTCCGAGCGCGGACGGCCCGCCAGCGTGATCAGCGCCACGTTGCACTTGCCGGCGGCGATGGCCTGCGCGGCGTGCGAGACGTGGGCGATATAGGCCGAGCCGCCGGTGTCGGTGGAGTCCACATGACGCACCTTGAGGCCAAGGTAGTCCACCATGTTGATCATGCCGAGGCCGGGCGCGTCACCCGCGCAGAAGTAGCCGTCGACGTCCTGCAGGCTGAGTCCGGCGTCTTCCAGCGCGCCACGTGCGCACTCCGCGTGCAGTTGCGCGACGCTCTTGTCCGGAGCCTTGCGGGTCGGGTGCTCGTAGGCCCCGACGATATATGCCTTGCCGTTGATGCTCATAGGTCTCCCTGTTTGTCCCGGGTACTTGTCGTGGAATGAATGGATCTGTCTCTAAGAGGGCGTTTCAAAAGACCCTGGTGTCGTTGCGCGGCCACGGCAAGTACCAGTTGTACTGTCTGCGGCCGCGCAGGCTGCATGTGCCTGTCTATTGCTTGCTCTTGCGTCGCCCGGATCGTGCCCGGATCGAGCCCCGGTCTCACGGCGCGCGGCCGAAGCGCTCGCGCAGGTCGCGCTTGAGCACCTTGCCGATGGCGTTGCGCGGCAGTTCGTCCGTGAACTCGAGCGCGGCCAGGCGCTGCATCTTCTCCAGCCGGCCGTTGGCCCAGTCCAGCAATGCTTGCGCGCCCGCCGCGGCGCCCGCGCGCAGCACCACATAGGCCACCGGCGTCTCGCCCCAGCGCTCGGACGGCACGCCCACCACGGCCGCGTCGGCAACGTCGGCGTGCGTCATCAGCACGGCTTCGATATCGCTCGGGTAGAGATTGAAGCCGCCGGAAATCACCATGTCCTTCTTGCGGTCCATCAGGACCAGGAAACCATCGGCGTCGAAGTAGCCGACATCGCCGGTGCGGATAAAACGCTTGCCGCCGGCGTCGAACCACTCCACCTCGGCGGTCTTGGCCGGCTGGTTGTGGTAGCCGGACATCATCCCCGACGAATGCCCCACGATCTCGCCCGGGGTGCCGGGCGGCGCGTCGGGCGGCAGCTCGCGGCCGTGGTTGTCGAGCAGGCGCATGTCGGTGTCCGCCGACGGGCGTCCCACCGTGTGCAGCTTGTCGGGATGCTCATGCGCGCGCAGTTCGCAGCGCCCGCCGCCTTCGGTCATGCCGTAGTACTCGATCAGCATGCCCGGCCAGCGTTGCAGCGCTTCGGCCTTGAGCGCGGCGGAGAACGGTGCGCTGGTGCAGAACTTGACGCGGAAGGAGGACAGGTCGGTGGCGTCGAAGTCCGCGTGGGCCAGGATGCGCTGGTACTGCACCGGCACCAGGATGGTATGGGTGGCGCGGTGGCGGGCGGCCAGCGCCAGGTACTGGCCGGCATCGAACTTGCGCATCAGCACCACGGTGCCGCCCAGTGCCAGGGTGGGGAACAGGCTGACCAGCGTGGTGTTGGAATACAGCGGGGTAGACAGCAGCGTGACGCTGTCCGGGCCGTAGCCGCCCTGCGCGGCGCGCTGCACGTGCGAGGCGCGCATGCCGAACGGCTGGATGATGCCCTTGGGCACACCGGTGGTGCCGGACGAATAGATCAGGTTGAAGGCCCAGTCCGGCCCGATCGCGGGCGGTGCCGGCCGCGCGTTCCCGGCGGCCAGCCACTGGCTGAACGGCTGCCCGGCATGGCTGTCGTCCAGCGCGATGCATGGCACGCCCGGATCCGTCCCCAGGCCGGACAGCGCTTCGCGCGTGGTGGCGTCGATGAACAAGCGGCACGCGCCTGAATCCTGCACCATCCCCCGCAGCGTTGCCGGATTCAGTGCCGGCGACAGCGGCGCCACCGCCACCCCTGCGCGCAGGCTGCCAAGGAAGGCGGCGACGTATTCGATGGACGTGGCTGCGCAGATGGCGACCGTGCCTTGCGCCGGCACACCGTCGCGCTGCAGCGCCGCCGCGACGCGGTCGGCCAGCCGGTTCAGCCCGGCGTAATCGATGCTGCGGTCATCCAGCACCACGGCGGGATGGTGCGGCCGCTGTGTGCCGTGCGCATCGACCAGGGCGGCAAGGGGAATGAATTCGGTAGCTGTCATTGGGGCCGCAACGAACTTGTATGGAATGCTTTGTCCGGGGCGCCGGGGGGCGCCAGCCGCAGTGGACAAAGTGTCGCGCGTGCCGGCCGGTTCGACAATTTGGAATTTTGAAAGTGAGCCTTGCGGGAAGGTTTTGTGCGTTGCACAAATGCGCACGGGCACCCCGGGAGCCAGGCCCGGGCGCCCAGCGAGGCTTGTGATGCCCTCCGCACCGGCACTGCCAGGCCGGCCGGGCGCAGGCTACGCGGTCGCCTCGACGCGGTTCTTGCGGTAGAGGATGAGTGTGGCGATCAGCCCGCATGCGGCGGCGAAGGCCATCCAGTATCCCGGCGCGGCCTTGTCCTTGGTGGCCTCGATCAGATACGTGGAAATGGCTGGCGTAAAGCCGCCGAAGAGCGCGGTAGCCAGGCTGTATGCCAGCGAGAAGCCCGCCACCCGCACCTCGACCGGCATCACCTCGGTCAGGGCCACCACCATGGCGCCGTTGTACATGCCGAACAGGTAGGACAGCCACAGCAGCACCAGCAGCATGCGCTCGAAACTGGGCGCAGCCGCCAGCCACGACAGGGCGGGGTAGGCGGTGACCAGTGCAATCAGCGAGATCGCCAGCAGGATGGGGCGGCGGCCGATGCGGTCGGACAGCGCGCCGCCGATGGGCAGCCAGATAAAGTTCGAGATGCCCACGCACAGCGTCACCCCCAGGCTGTCGGCCGTACTCAGCTTGAGCACGGTCTTGCCGAAGGTGGGGGTATAGACGGTGATCAGGTAGAAGGTGGTGGTGGTCATGGCCACCAGCAGCATGCCGGCCAGCACGGTGCGCCAGTTGCGCAGCATGGAGTCGAACACCTCGCGCGTGCTCGGATGGTGGCGCCGCGTGCGGAACGCTTCGGTTTCCTGTAGTGAACGGCGCAGGACAAACAGGAAAGGCACGATCAGGCAGCCGATGAAGAACGGGATGCGCCAGCCCCAGCTGTGCAGCGCGTCGGCCGTCAGCCACTGGTTCAGCGCGAAGCCCAGGCCCGCCGCCACCACGATGGCGATCTGCTGGCTGGCCGACTGCCACGCCGTATAGAAGCCCTTGTGGCCCGGCGTGGCCATTTCCGACAGATAGACCGATACCCCGCCGAGCTCGGCGCCGGCCGAGAAGCCCTGTAGCAGGCGGCCGACCAGCACCAGCAGGGGGGCCAGCAGGCCGATGGTGGCATAGCCTGGCACCAGGGCGATCAGGATGGTGCCGCTGGCCATCAGCGCGAGCGTCACGATCAGGCCCTTGCGCCGTCCCACCTTGTCGATATACGCGCCCAGCATGATGGCGCCCAGGGGGCGCATCAGGAAGCCCGCGCCGAACACGGCGAAGGTCAGCATCAGCGAGGCGAATTCACTGTTGGCCGGGAAGAATGTCTGGGCGATATAGGTGGCGTAGAAGCCGAACAGGAAGAAATCGAACTGCTCGAGGAAATTGCCGCTGGTGACACGAAGTACGGCACCGAGCTTCGAGGACCCGGGTAGGGCCGTCCCCGCCATTTGCGCTTGCATCGCCAGTCTCCTTGGGCACCGCGTGCGGCGCATCCGCCGCCCTCCCGCAAGAGACCGGCCCGGCGGCCGCGCGTGTGCCGGTCACGCGTGTGGAGGTCAATATATGCCGTGCAAGTCGCCAGCGCCAGTTCTGCGTGGAAGGCGCCCGCGGGACTCGCACACGCCGCCCATGCGCCGGCGCGGCCATGCCGCCGGCTCAGGCGTGGCGGAACACGGCGGGGCGTTTCTCCACGAAAGCGCGCGTGCCTTCACGCGCATCGTGCGAGCCCGCCGCCACCATGAACTGCATGGCCTCCACCGCCAGGCCCTCGTCGATCGGCAGGTTGATGCCACGCGTCACCGCGCGCAGCGAGGCCGCTACCGCCACCGCGGAATGGCGGGCGATGCTGTCGGCCAGTCGCACGCACGCGGGAATCAGGTCTTGCGCCTGCACCACCTCGTTGACCAGCCCGAAGCGCAGCGCGCCGGCCGCGTCGATCGGCTCGCCGGTGAGGATCATCTGGTTGGCGCGCTTTCGCCCGACGTGGCGCGGCAGCCGCTGCGTGCCGCCGAAGGTGGGCGGAAAGCCCAGCTTGATCTCCGGCTTGGCAAAGGTGGCATGGCTTGCCGCGATGGCCAGGCTGCATGCTTCCACGGTCTCGCATCCGCCGCCGTAGGCCAGGCCGTTGACCGCCGCGATGACCGGCTTGGGAAACGACTCGATGCGCCGCGTCATGGCCTGCCCGCGCTGCAGGAAGCGGCGCAGCGCCTGCTCCGGCGACGCCGCGATATCCGGCGCGAAGCCGGCGATGTCTGCGCCCGCGCTGAACGCGCGCGTGCCGCTGCCGGTCAGGATCACGCAGCGCACGGCCGGATCCGCCTCGATGGCATCCAGCCTTGCCATCAAGGCATCGATCAGCGCATAGCTCAGCGCATTGAGCTTGGCCGGACGGTTCAGTACCAGCAGCGCGTGCGCGCCCAGCGCTTCATATTGCACGAGCATATCGGCTTGATCGGCTTGATTGGCGTGACCGGCTTGACCGGCGGGGGCGCCGTGTCCGTCGTCCTGCGCAGCGTGCCCGTGGAGTGCATCGTTCATGGTCGTTCTCCTTTGTCGTGACGTTTTTTCCTGGCGTTCTTCAGGCGGGGTCCCGCACGGCAATGCACGCCGGCCGCCCCCGAAAGCCGGAGACAAACACCACGGTCTCCTCGGCCGCGACGAAGCGCTCGCCGCAGGCCAGCACGGTGTCGCGGCGCGCGGCGTCGAGCGCGGCCGATTGCTGGGTGAGCCATGCCATGCCCTGCGTGCAGATCAGGTAAGATCCAGAGCCAAGCGGGATCCGCAGCGCGGCCGGGCCGAGCAGCCAGAGGCCTTGCGCGGCAGCTGGCGTGGCCGATGGATTAACGCTCTGGGTCGTGGTCGTCGCGCGCATGTCAGCCTCCGGGCAAAGCGCTTCCCCTGTATCCGCCGCATGGGCTTGCGTCCGAATGCATCGGGTGAGCGTCGGATAGCGCCAGATGGGCGCCGGGAACCTTGACTGCATTCTTGCCGGGAACCGGCCGCAGCGGCCGGAAGGATTTTCATCAGCGGTATGCCTGGGCGTCATGACGATCCTGAGCCGAGCCTCCACCAGCGCGCTGCGCACCATGTCGCTCGAGGCCCTGCGCGGCTTCGAATCCGCCGCGCGCCATCTCAGCTTCACGGCAGCCGCCGAAGAGCTCTGCCTCACCCAGTCCGCCATCAGCAAGCAGGTCAAGAGCCTGGAAGACGTGCTCGGCGTCGCGCTGTTCCGGCGCGGCGGCAAAGGCCTGAGCTTGACCCCGGAAGGCCGCCAGCTCTATGAAGCCGCGCGCGAAGCCATCGGCCAGCTCGGCGCCGCCATCGACCGCCTGCTCGCCGTGGACCGCGTTTCCATCGCCGTCACCACCACGCCATCCTTCGCCGCCCTCTGGCTGGTGCCCAAGCTTGCCCGCTTCCAGGCCGCCGAACCCGGCATCGACGTCCGCATCGATGCCTCCGAACCCATGCTCAATCTCGAGCGCGAAGGCATCGACCTGGCCATCCGCCTCAATGCGCAAGCCCCCGGTCCCGGCGGTCCCCGCCCGCTGCTGCAGGAACGCCTGATGCTGGTGGCCGCCCCCGCCATCGCCGCGCGCATCACCGAGCCGCGCCACATACTCGATGCGCCCCTGCTGGTCTTCCACGACCCCGGCGCCCGCTTTGCCTGGATGTCGTGGACGCAGTGGTACCAGCGCCTGGGCTTGCTGCGCTCGCCCAAGCAGGCCTGCCTGTATTTCTCGCAATACGCGCACGTGCTCAACGCCGCCGTCCAGCAGGCGGGCATTGCCATCGGGCGCACGCCCATGGTGCTGCCGATGCTCAAGAGCGGCCAGTTGCAGGTGGTGGTGCCGGAGCACACCGCCGACGGGCTGACCTACCAGATCGTCACGTCAAGCGTGGAGCGGCCCGGCGTGCGGCAGTTCCGCGCCTGGCTGGAGAGCGAACTGGCGGGTGAGGTGATTGGGTAGTCGAGATCCGTTTCGCCCCAGGCCGGCGGCGCCTGTCCCATATGGCGCCTGTTCCATATGCAAAAACTGCCTTTCCATAGCTGAAAAGTTGTCTATACAAGTAACCGGCGGCTCGATAACATCGATCTGAACAACAAGCGCGCGCATGCCCGGCGCGCTTGTTGTCTTTCCACGTTTTTCGGAGTCCGAGGTGAATCGTCTTGTCCGCCAGCTTGCCAGTTCCACTGTCGTTCGCTTTGCGGGGGCAGCCGTGCTGGCCTGCGCAAGCCTGCCGTCGTTCGCTGCCGGCCCCGCCGCAGGCGAGGGTTTCCCGGCAAAGCCGGTGAGGGTGATCGTGCCGTTCGCGCCGGGCGGCGTGTCCGATGCCTTGCCGCGACTGGTGGGGCAGAAGCTGGCAGAGCAGTGGGGCCGTGCCGTGGTGATCGACAACAAGCCCGGCGCGGCAGGCAATATCGGCATGGAGGCCGCGGCGCGGGCACCCGCGGACGGCTATACGCTGGCGCTGGCGCCGGCAGGCAACCTCACGGTGAACCCGATTCTTTTCCCGAAGCTTGGCTTCGACACGCGCGACCTGGTCCCCGTGACGATGCTGGCGAGGTCGCCCAACGTGCTGGTGGTCAGCCCGGGCTTTCCCGCGCATTCGCTCAAGGCGCTGGTGGCCTACGCGCGCGCCCATCCGGGTGAACTGAATTTTGCCTCGCCGGGCAGCGGCAGCGGGGCGCACCTGGCGGGCGAGCTGCTGAACCTGGAGGCGGGCATCCAGACCGTGCACGTACCTTACAACGGCACCGCGAGCGCGCTCAATGATGTGCTTGGCGGGCAGGTACAGATGGTGTTCGCAGGCGTGTCGACCGTGCTGCAGCATATCCGTTCAGGCAAGCTGGTGGCGATTGCCGTGGCCGGGCCGCAGCGCCTGGCGCAGTTGCCGGGCGTGCCGACGGTAGCGGAGTCGGGCTATCCGGGCTTCGACGTGACCTCGTGGTACGGGCTGGTGGCGCCGAAGGGGACGCCGGACGCGGTGGTGCGCAAGTGGCAGGCGGATGCGGCCGCGGTGTTGCGCCAGCCGGAGGTGCGCGAGAAGATGCTGGGGCTTGGGCTCGAGCCGGTGGCGAGCACGCCGGAGGCATTCGCACGGACGATCTCCGCCGAAACGCTGAAATGGCGCGCGATCGTGCATCGCGCGAAGATCCAGCCATTGCAGTCTTAAGGCTGCGAAGACATCCCCTGAACCGGCACGGGCCGGCGGGCTCGGCCTCCTTGCCGTGCTCGCCGGCCTTCTTGTTTTCCGCCCTCTGGCAAGACTCCGCCCCAGGATCCTAGGGTAATCCCCAGTATGCCGTATCATCTCGCCCTGCGCGTTCGTCGCCAGGGCATGGTTGCGTCTCGGGCGCGGCACATTTGCGCATCTGTCCTGTCCAACGTGCTGGTTTTTACACATTGAACAGGTACGGGTTCTCCGCTCGAGGAGATCCCGGGGGCACGCGGGCGCTTTGTCGGGGCGTCCGGTGCCGGGTAATGCAGGAGATGCTTTTGGCAACAAACGAAACCCAGCGCAGAACTGAGGTTGACCTAATTCGCGGCGTCGCGCTGATCTTCATCGTGGTCGACCACGTGAATGGCAGCGTGCTGGCTGACTATACGATCCGCAATTTCGCGTTCTTCGACGCGGCGGAGATCTTTGTCTTCCTGGCCGGCTATTCGGCCAGCTCGGCCTTCCTGGCCATGGAGGCGCGCCACGGCGCGGCTGCCGCGCAGAGCCGCCTGGTGCGGCGCAGCTGGGAGATCTACAAGGCGTTCGTGCTGACCGGCGTGCTGATGCTGGTGTTCGGTCTGCTGCTGGCGCTGGCACGCGTGCCGGCACCGGCGGTGGTATCCACCGAGGCGCCGATCTTCATGGCGCATCCGTTCAGCACGCTGGTCGAGGTGTTCAGCGTGGCGCGCCAGCCCTTCGTCTCGGACGTGCTGCCGATGTATGCGGTGTTCATCCTGTTCGCGCCGCTGGGCATCCGCATGGCGCGCGCGCGGCCGTTGACCTTCGTCGGCGCCAGCGCGCTGCTGTGGCTGATGGCGCCGATGCTCACGCCGCTGCTGCCGAGCAGCGACGGCAATGGCTGGAGTTTCAATCCCTTTGCCTGGCAACTGATGTTCGGCCTGGGGCTGATGGCGCGCCTGCGGCCTGACGTGATCCTGCCGCGCCAGCAACTGGTGCGCTGGGTGGTGACGGTGCTGGCGGTGGCGATGACGCTGGCCGGCGTGTTGCTGGCCTACCTGTGGATGCGTCCGCACGTCTATGAGCCGTGGCTGCCGGCGTGGCTGCCGACCATGGTGTTCCCGCTGCCCAAGAAGAGCCTGGCGGCGCTGCGCGTGGCGAGCTTCCTGGGCCTGGCATGGCTGGCCTACCTGGCGGTGCGCGCGGGCTGGGTGGCGCGGCTGGCCTCGGTGATGGGGCCGGTGGTGCAGATCGGCCGCCATAGCCTGTTCTGCTTTGTCTTCGGCGCGGTGGTGTCGGTGGTGATCGAGGGCTTTACCTATGGCATCGCCGGTGGGCGGCCGTCGCGGCCCATCGCGCTGGGCGGCGATATCGTCGCGGTGGCACTGCTGCTGGTGATCGGCGGCTGGTGGGGGCGGCGCAAGGAAGAACGCAAGGCCGCTGCCGCCTAGCTGCGCAGCCTAGCTGCGCCGGGTGGCGCGGCCGGGTTGCAAGGCCCGGGCGCTCCCGCTCCTGTCAGCGGCGTACCAGCGCAATCGCGTACACGCACGGCGTATCGCCGGGATTGAAGAACGTGCAGGCCACCGGGGGGCCGAGCTGGAGGCAGTCTCCGGCGTTCAGCGTGTGCACCAGATCGCCTTCCTCGAAGACCAGCGTGCCTTCGCGCATCCAGATCTGCTGGTGCTGGAAGGTGAACGCGGCGGGCGGATAGGAGACGCGGGTCCCGGCCGGCAGCATGACTTCGAGCAATTCCAGCATGCCGCCGTTGCGCGGCGAGACCGCGCGGCGCGTGTAGCCGGTTTCCGGATCCTGCCAGACCGCCTGGTCGTCATGCCGGCTGAGGCGCTCGCCAGCCTGTTCGGCCAGCGCCAGCAGCATCGACAGCTGCAGGCCGAACGCGCCGGACAGGCGACCGAGCACGGTGGCGGTGGGGCTGGCCTCGCCGCGCTCGATCTTGCTGATCATGGCTTTGGACACCCCCGAGCGATCGGCCAGGTCCGACAGCGACCAGCCGCGCGATTCGCGCTCGGTCCTGATGCGGGCGGAGATGGCGACGGTAGGATCGGCGGAAGGCTGGTTTTGCATGGGACTGGAATCCGGGCGCGGGGCCGTGGCGATGGTCGCCGCATTATACGAGGCGCCGTCCTGGTGCCGCCCCGCGCCTGCCGCCTGTAGCCGGGGTCCTTGCGGTCCATCGGCCCGAGCATCGCCGGCCATTCCATCTATGACGATATCTGCATGTTTTTCCCGGCCGCCCATGCCGATGCGTATTGCGTATCGCGTATCGCCGGCGTGGCCGGGCCAGTGTATTCGAAATTGGCTAAAGGGGTCTTCCGGGAATGCGGTTTGACGAAGTTGCCCGGTGCAGGCATCGTGCAGGACAATGACCCGGTGGTTCAGGACGAATCCTGTCGCAACAGGGACGCCGGGAACCCGGGCGCGAGTCTCGCGTACCGGAATCGCAGGCCTGGATGGCCGCAAGGCAGGAGAAGACCATGAGTATTGGAACGCCGGGCCATCTGCGCTCTCTGCTTTTCGTACCCGCCGACAGCGACAGGAAGCTCGAAGCATCCTTGCGGTCCGGCGCCGATGCGCTGGTTTTCGACCTCGAGGATGCCGTGCCCGAGGAAGGGAAGGGCGAGGCGAGGAAGCGGCTTTCGGCCTTCCTCGATGTGCACCGGGAATCGATGCCCGCCTGCTTCTTCGTGCGGATCAATGGCCTGTCCACGGCGCACGTCCTTGAAGACCTCGCAACCGTCGTGCGTCACCGTCCCGATGCCATCGTGTTACCAAAATGCCGGAGTGTCGACGATGTGCACCGGCTAGGCGATTTTCTTTCCGCGTTCGAGCACATCCTGCTCGGCGGCAAGCAGCAGACCGGCATCATCGCCATGGCGACGGAGACGTCGGAGGGCGTGTTCGGTCTCTCGTCGTACCGCAACGCCCCCATGCGTCTGCGCGCGCTGATGTGGGGCGTCGACGATCTGGCCGCGGATCTGGGCGCTTTCTCGTCGCATGCCGGCCGGGAGCTCACATCGCCCTTCTCCGTGGCGCGGACCATGTGCCTGCTTGCGGCCGCCCAGGCGGGCGTCGACGCGATCGATGCCGTCAGCACCAAACTCGGCGACGAAGCGCAGATCGTGGCAGAGGCCTTGCAGGCGCGCCGCGATGGATTCGTAGCCAAGGCGGCGGGGCATCCGGCACATATCGCCGCGATCAACCAGGCCTTCCTTCCCAATGAGGAAGAAGTGGTCTGGGCAAGGCAGGTGGTGGCCGCGTTCTCTACCGTGGGCGCGTCCGGCGTGGTGCGCCTCGGGGACACGATGATCGACCGGCCGCATCTGCGCCTGGCCCACCGGATACTTTGCCAGGTCGACGGCGAGGACTGACTTGCGTCGCCGTGGCCGCCAGGCGAACCGCCCGGTGGCGGCGGCCATCTGACGGGCGCCGGCGTCGGCGCTGTTTCCCGCTTCCCCGCTTCCCGCATCTGGCATCTGGCATCTGGCATCTGGCATCTGGCATTGCGCCGGGCTGCCTCACATGCTCGCGTTAACCCTTATCGAATTTCGCTTTTATCGGTAGTCATCCGTCCACTATATTAAACGCAATGAGCGGGGTGGCAGACATTGGCCGGTTTGCGGCGAAGCAGCGGCCCCGGCGGACCAATGGCTGACCTGGAGCCGGCATGCCCCGTGAAATTCGTCTGAACGCCTTTGACATGAACTGCGTGGGCCACATCCAGCAGGGGCTGTGGACCCACCCGCGCGATCAATCCAGTCGCTTCGGCGAATTGCAGTACTGGACCGACTACGCGAAGACGCTCGAAGCCGGCCTGTTCGACGGCATCTTCCTCGCCGACGTGGTGGGCGTGTACGACGTCTACGGCGGCAGTCCGGACGCCGCGCTGCGCGGCGCGGTGCAGGTGCCGGTGAACGACCCGACGCTGATCATCCCGGCCATGGCGGCGGTCACGCGCCATCTCGGCTTCGGCGTGACCTGCAACCTGACCTACGAGCAGCCGTTCCTGTTCGCGCGCCGCATGTCCACGCTCGACCACCTGACCGGCGGGCGCATCGGCTGGAATATCGTGACCGGCTATCTCGACAGTGCGGCACGCGCCATCGGCATCGAAGGGCAGGCGGCGCACGACGACCGCTACGACCTCGCCGACGAATACATGGCGCTGGTCTACAAGCTCTGGGAAGGCAGCTGGGACGACGACGCCGTGGTCCACGACCGCGCCGGCGGCGTCTATGCCGATCCGTCCAAGGTGCGCGCCGTCCACCATCGCGGCCCGCAGTACAAGGTCGACGCCGTGCACCTGTGCGCGCCGTCGCCGCAGCGCACCCCGGTGCTGTACCAGGCGGGATCGTCCGCGCGCGGGCGCCGGTTCGCGGCCACGCACGCCGAATGCGTGTTCGTGAACGGGCAGAAGAAGGAGGGGGTGCAGGAGATCGTCGGCGACATCCGCGCCCAGGCGGTGCGGCAGGGCCGCCGCGCGGAAGACGTCAAGGTGTTCATGGGCGCCACCATCGTCACCGGCAGGACCGATGCCGAGGCGCAGGAAAAGTACGAGGAATACCGCCGCTATGTCAGTTCCGAGGCGGCACTGGTGCACGCGGCCGCGTCGATGGGCATCGACTTCGCGCGCTATGACATCGACGAGCCCATCCAGGCCAGCAAGAGCCAGGCCATCGTATCCAATGTGGAGGCCATGACGCGCAGCGCCGGCCCGCAATGGACCCGCCGCAAGCTGCTCGAGCAGATGGTGCTGGGCAGCCGACAGGCGCCTTGGGTGGGCAGCGCCGGGCGCATCGCGGACCTGATGCAGGGCTGGAGCCAGGACACCGGCGTGGACGGCTTCAATCTCTCGCGCACCGTGATGCCGGAGTGCTTCGACGATGTGATCGGGCTGCTGGTGCCGATCCTGCAGGAGCGCGGCGTCTACAAGACCGCGTACCGCGACGGCACCTACCGCGACAAGCTGTTCGGCCACGCCCGCCTGCCGGCCACGCACGCTGCCGCCCGTTACCGCGGCGCCGCCGCGGTTGCAGGCGCGCAGGCCTGAGATCATCATTCTGCGCAGGCACCGGACAAGGGCATGGTAGACAAGACGACTTTCCGAGACGCGATGGCAGGGCTGGGCGCCGCCGTCAACGTCATCACCACCGACGGCGTGGCGGGCCTGGCCGGCTGCACCGCTTCCGCCGTATGCGGCGTGACCGACGAGCCGCCCATGCTGCTGGTGTGCATCAACCGCGCCAGCCGCAACAATGCCGCCATGCGCGAGAACGGCCGGCTGTGCGTCAATGTGCTCAGCGCGGAACAGCGCGACGTGGCGATGCGCTTTTCCAGCAAGGACGTCTCGATCGGCGAGCGCTTTGCCAGTGCAGAGTGGGAGCGCATGGAGACCGGCGCGCCGGTGCTGCGCGGCGCGGTCAGCGCGCTCGATTGCGAGATCGAATCGGTGACCGAGGTCGGCACGCACACGGTGTTCTTCTGCGCGGTCCGGGCCGCGCGCGCGCAGGACGACCGCGACGGGCTGATCTATTTCGGCCGCGATTTCCACCGGGTCGGCGCGGCGGCGCCAGCCGACGCCGGGACCTGACGCGATGGCTCGCGCCCAGGCCGCGCCCGTCATGTCCTCCACGCCCGCAATGCCCGCCGCCGCCCACCTGCCCGGCAAGACCGCCTCGCTAGTCATCCTGCTGTTGTCACAGGTGGCGGCGATGGGCGTGTGGTTCTCGTCGAGCACGGTGATCGCCGTTATCAAGCAGGCGCACGCGATCGCGGCCTTCGACGAAGCCCTGCTGACCAGCGCGGTGCAGTTCGGCTTTGTCGCCGGCACCATTACCTCGGCCTTGCTGTCGCTGCCGGACCGCTACGATCTGCGGCGCCTGTTCATGGGTTCCGCGCTGGTGGCGGCGCTGGCCACCGGCGCGCTGGCGTTCCTGCCGCCCACCGGCGGCGTGGTGGTGCTGCTGCGCTTTGTCACCGGCATGTGCATGGCGGGAGTCTATCCCGTGGGCATGCGGATGGCCGCCACCTGGGCGCAGCGCGACCTGGGCCTGCTGATCGGCCTGCTGGTGGGCGCGCTCACGCTCGGCTCGGCCAGCCCGCACCTGCTGGCCGCCACCGGCGGGCTGGACTGGCGCACCATCTACGGCGTGGCCGCGGCCTGTGCCGCGGCAGCGGCGGTGCTGATCGGCTTCGCCAGCGTCGGTCCCAACATCAGGCGCGCCACGCGCATCGATATCGGCAAGGTGGCGCAGGCCTGGCGCAGCCCGGCAGTGCGCCTGGCCAACCTGGGCTATCTCGGCCATATGTGGGAGCTGTACGCGATGTGGGCCTGGCTGGCGCTGTTCCTGCAGCAGACGCTGGTCGCGCGCGGCGTGGCCGAAGCGCGCTCGCGGGCCGAATGGATGACCTTCGTGGTGGTGGCCGTGGGCGCGCTCGGCGCGTGGCTGGGCGGCTGGCTGGCCGACCGCGTGGGCCGCACCGCCGTGACCATCGGTGCCATGGGCATCAGCGCCTCGTGCGCGGCGCTGATGGGCTGGCTGTCCACCGCGCCGATGGCGCTGCTGGTGGCCGTGGCCTTGCTGTGGGGTCTGTCCGTGATCGCGGACTCCGCGCAGTTCTCCGCCAGCGTGACCGAGCTGGCCGATCCGTCCTCGGTGGGCACGCTGCTGACGGCGCAGACCTGCGCGGGCTTCCTGCTGACGCTGGTCAGCATCCACCTGGTGCCGGATGTCGTGGCGTATCTCGGCTGGCGCGGGGGCTTCGGCATGCTGGCCATCGGGCCGGCGCTGGGCTGCGTCGCCATGTGGCGGCTGCGGCGGCACCCGGATGCCGTCAAGCTGGCGGGCGGCAAGCGCTAGCCGCATGCCGCCTTGCGGTGCGTCGCGGCGTCCTTGCCGCCAGGGGCAGGCGGCGGCCGATGCGTGCATCGGCCTGCTGGTGGCGCTGGCTCAGGCCGCCTGCTGGCGCAAGGCGAAGGCCCGCTGCGCCGCCGGCCGCGTCACGCAGCGCTGGTGCCAGGCAGTCAAGCTGGTGAAGGCGCAGGCATCGATGTCGGCCAGACGGTGCAGCACCGATGCCACGTTCAGATCCGCCACGGTGAAGGTGTCGCCCAGCAAGTAGGGCTGGCGCGCGCAATGCGCGTCCAGCACGGCCAGCGGCTTGCGCAGCGCCGCCAGCGCCGCCAGCGCCGCGGCGGCCTGGGCGGGGTCGCGTTGCGCCTGTGGCAACAGCCGGGTGTGCTGGCTCCACTGCGTCAGGTGCGGCTCGACCATGGTGGCGGCCCACAGCGTCCATTGCAGGATCCCGGCGTCCTGTCCGGCGGTGCCGTCGCACAGCACCTGGCCCGCATGCTTGCGCGCCAGGTAGAGCGTGATGGCCAGCGACTCATAGATGACCAGGCCATCGTCGTCGATGGCGGGCACGGTGCCGTTGGGGTTGATCGCCAGGTAGGCGGGTGCCTTGGCTTGCGCCGAGGCGTAGTGCAGCGGGATGTTCTCGTAGGCCAGGCCAAGTTCTTCCGCCGCCCACAGGGGGCGGATGGCGCGCGAGGCGGCGATGCCGTAGATCTTCAGGGTCACGGGTGGGGTTCCGGCGGTTGGAAATGGGTGTCGGCAATCGGGGCGCGCTTCAATCGCCCAGCGCGATGCCGTCCTTGCGTTTGTCCGATGCGCCCAGCAGGCCGCCTGAGGCATCGCGCATGACGATCTGCGCGCCGCCGAAATCGCTGCGGTCGCCCAGCTCGCCAAGGCCGGCGGGGTCGGTGTAGCCGGCGTCGCGCAGGGCTTGCGCGATGGCCGGCGGCATGCCGGCTTCGATGGCGAGCGCGGTGTCGGACTCCAGCCGCCAGCGCGGCGCATCGAGCGCGGCTTGCAGCGGCTGCTGCCAGGCCGCCAGCCGCACCAGCAACTGCAATTGTCCTTGCGGCTGCATAAGGCCGCCGACCACGCCGAAGCCCGCATGGAAGCGGCCGTCGCGCAGCGCCGCGCCGGGCACGACCGTGTGGTACGGCCGCTTGCCGGGCGCGGGGCTGTTGATATGGCCGGGGCCGGCAAAGCCGAAGCCGCGGTTCTGCAGCACGAAGCCGCAACCCGGCACCGCTATGCCGGAGCCGAAGCGCTTGAAGATGCTGGTCATCAGCGTGACGGCCAGCCCGTCGCGATCCACCACCACGGTGCAGACTGTGTTGCCGGCCGGGTCCGCCACGGTTTGCTTGGCGTATTGCATGGCGCGGCCCATGGCTTGCACGGTGCGCAGCACGGCGGCGGGATCGTCCTGCGCCAGCAGGGCAGGGTCGAGCCGGCCCAGTTCGTCCAGCGCGTGCAGGATCGCCACGCCATGCGTATTGGGCGGGCACTCGAGCACGGTCAGGCCGCGGAAGGTCGTGGAAACCGGCGTGCAGAAATTCCCGCGATGGGCGGCGAAATCCGCGGCCGCCAGCGCGCCGCCGGCATTGCGGCTGGCTGTCGCGGCCGCCTGCGCGGGGGCGCCCAGGTAATAGGCATCGGCGCCTTCCGCCGCGATGGCGCCCAGCACCTTCGCCAGTTCCGGATTGCTGAAGGTCTCGCCGGCGACCGGCGGGCGGCCGGCGCGATAGAGCGCGGCGCAGACCGGGTCCTGGTGCAGCACGCGATCGAACACGGCCCATTCGCGCGCGGCTACCGGTGCGACCGGGAAGCCGTCGCGCGCCAGCGCGATCGCCGGGGCGAACAATTGCTTCCACTCCATGCGGCCATAGCGGCGGTGCAGATCCTCCCAGCCGCGCACCGCGCCGGGCGTGGTCAGCGAAAGCGCGTGGCGCTCGGGGATGCGCTGCCCGGGGAGGCCCGCCAGTGCCGCCATCGGAAAGGCCGCAGGCGCGCGGCCGGTGCCGTTGTAGCTGACCGCATGCCCGTCGGGCTCGACGATCATGGCCAGCATGTCGCCGCCGATGCCGGTGGCCATCGGCTCCACCACGCCCAGGATAGCGTCGGCCGCGAGCGCCGCGTCGACAGCGCTGCCGCCTTCGCGCAATACCCGCAGCGCTGCCTGCGCGGCGAGCGGGTGGCCGGTGGCGACCATGCAGTGCGCGGCGCGCACGCCTTCGGCCGGGGTTGC
Source organism: Cupriavidus sp. 05T41 (assembly GCF_056396525.1). NCBI lineage: Bacteria > Pseudomonadati > Pseudomonadota > Betaproteobacteria > Burkholderiales > Burkholderiaceae > Cupriavidus > Cupriavidus sp. 05T41. Next base: position 3,262 of record NZ_JBFTLQ010000046.1, on the reverse strand, counting down.
GGTTGTCATGCGGGTCGCTCCTTGCTTGTCAGGGGTTTGAGGTTCGGTGTTTCAGCGCCACAGGACCACGGCGCACATCGTCGAGACGGTCAGGCCCGCCAGCACCGGCACCAGCAGCGCGCGCACGGCATCGAGCACCGGCACGCGCGCAAAGCCGGTAATGGCCACCAGCGACGACCACGCGATCAGCGTCCCGCCGCCGGTCCATACCGCGCCCATCTGGCCCACCGCGCACAGCGTGGCCGCGTCCAGCCCGACCGTGGGCCCCAGCGCGCCGGCCAGCGTGCCGGTCAGCGGCAGGCCGGCAAAGCCGGAGCCGTCGATGCCGGTGATCATGCCCACCAGCAGTACGCCGAAGGCCACCAGTACGTGATTGTTTGGAATCCATTGCTCGGCGCCCTGGATCAGCTCGAACAGCAGGCTGGGCGCGTGGCCGGTGCCAACGTGCAGGATGGCGCCGGCCGTGTCGCTCGCGCCGATAAAGAAGAATCCCGCGATCGGCAGCACGGAGCCCATGGCCTTGAAGGCAAAGACGAAGCCGTCGGTGATGTGCTCTGCGCTCATGTCCAGCATCTTGCGCGGCCCTTCGGCAGCCAGCGTGCAAAGGATCATCAGCAGCGCCGCGGTGCCCCCCACCATGGCCGCGGCTTCGCCCCCCTTGAGCTCGGCCACGCCGAGGCCGAGCTTGGGCGAGACCATCAGCGCGATCACCGCCGCGAAGGCCAGCGGCGTGAGCACGGCAAATGCCTTGGACCACTTGATGCGGCGCTGCTCCACCATCGACAGGCTGCGCGCGATATTGGCGTCGGTGCCCAGCGGCTCGCCATGCGCGGTGCCGCGCGCCAGTTCGCTCTTGTCGAAGCTGCCGGCGCCACCGGCGGGGTCCATCCCGGTTTCCGCGCGGCCCTGCCAGCGCTCCAGCAGGCTGGTGCTGGCGGGGCGGATATGGCCGCGGATGGAAAGATAGGCCAGCGTCAGCGCGATGCCGCCGGTGATCAGCGACAGCACCAGCGCGCGGTCCGCCACCATGGCGGCGCTGACCGCGGCGCCGGCCGCCTTGGCGCTGATGCCCGGCGCCACGCCGATCACGTAGTCGGACGACAGCGCGGTGCCCTGGCCTGCGATGGCAATGGCCATGGCGCCGGCCAGCGGCGGCAGCCCGGCGGCGATGGCGGCCGGCAGCAGGATGGCGGACACCAGCGGGATCGCCGGGGTGGGCCAGAAGAACAGCGAGATGGCATAGGTGATGGCGGCCAGCATGAAGTAAGCCGTGTGGCCGTTCTTCATCACCGAACGGAAGGGCTCCACCATGCGCACGTCGGAACGCAGGGCCTTGAGCGCGTTGAGCAGCGCTGTCATCAGCGCGATCACCAGGAAGATGTTGAACAGTTCGCGCGCCGCCACGAAGCTGGCGTTGAAGATGCTGGCCAGCGCGCTGACCGGGCTATGGGTCCAGGCCAGGGTCACCAGGAAGGTGGCGATGATCGAGGGCACCACCACGTTGGCGCGGAACACCATGGTGAGCACGATGGCGAACACGCCGGCGAGGTAGACCCAGTGGGCCGCGCCGATGGCGATATGTGAATCCATTTTGGGGGTTGTCTCCTGTGCCGGCGTGACGAAGGCGGTGTCGCCGGTCTGTGCAGAGGCGGCATCGTAGCCGGCCTTGTGCCAAAGCGGCAAACTTTGGCGCGGCGGGGCGGCATGCAGGTGCGCCGCAGCTATCCTGCGGCAAGCCGGGAGCACGCCGCATCACAAGCGGCGCTCGCTTATCCGGCGACGGATACGGCCTTGGCCGCGGCGCTGGTCTGCGCTTCCCAGGACACGCTGATGTCGCCGTTCACAAAGGTCTGGCAAGCCATGCGGTAGCCCTGGCCGAACTGCTCCTCGGTCAGGTGCTTGCGCTCCTTGGGCTTGATGGCGTCGGTGAACTCGAGGCCGCTTTCGATCTTGCACTTGCAGGTGCCGCACAGGCCGCCGCCGCACTTGAAGGGGATGCCGCCTTTCTCGCGCAGGGAAACGCGCAGCAGGTTGCTGTTCTCGGGGGCGGTGACGACCTTGCTGTCGTTGGTGACAAAGGTGATTTCAATCATGGAAACAGTCCGATTGCATGAGGGGGCTGCCCGGCGCCGTGCCGGTCATACTCGGTTTGTCGTGGATGGGGTTGTTCAGTCGGGATGCTTCACCAGCGCGATATCCATGCTGCCGAAGCTGGCCAGCCGCCTGAGTTCCTCGCGTGCGCCTTCGAGCGTGTCGAACTTCTCCAGGAATTTGGAGGGCACGTAGTTGACGATGGGCTGCGTGCCGCCATCGGCTTGCTCTACCACCTTCACCTTGACCGGATACGCCAGCTCGGCGATCACGTACTGCGCCGTCATGCGGCCGTAGAAGAGGTAGTCGTAGGCCTCCACGGCCGACAGTCCTTCGACGAGTTCGGTATGGAACTGCCCTGGCTTGCTGCTGAGAATCACGTACATGACTTTGCCGCTTGCTTGTTGCCGCTGGTACAGGTGCGGAGAATTGCCGATGGCTCACGAATTGCTGGTTGCCGTCACCGGCCGCGCTGCGGCTGGCATGGCCTTGGGCGCGACGCTCTCTGGCGGCAGTTCGTCCTGGGCCAGCTCGATGTCATGCTCCAGCCAGATCTGGCAGGTCAGCCGGTAGCCCTGTTCGAGCCGCTCGCCGAGCTGCTTCTTTTCCTTCCAGTTGGGCGGCGGCAAGTGCTCGGCGCCCGAGATCACGCGGCAGGCGCATTTCGAGCACTTGCCCATGCCGCATTCGTAGCGCAGGTTCGGATACGGAAACTGCTTGATTCCCGCCCGGACCACCAGGTTGGTACTGGGCTTGACCTCGTCTTCGAAGGTCTGGCCATTCTTGTGAAATACGACTTTCGGCATACAACTGTTCCGCAAGCGGTCCGTGGTGGTCTGTCAAGGACGGCCGGCGTGCAATGCCGGCCGCGTGCGATGACGCAGCCCTCTCAAGCGGCGAGTTCGAGTTCGGGCAGCGGGATTTCCTGCGCGACGTAGTCGTGATAGAGGGCGGTGGTATAGAGCAGGCGCATCTGTGCGCCGATCTCGCAGATCTTCAGGCAGCGCTGCTGGAGTTCGGGGGTGTCGGCGTGTTCGAGCACGATCTGGTAGCCGCGCTCGCCGTGGATTTCGTCGGAGACGATATGCAGGTCGAAGAACTCGACTTCTTCGTCGGTGAAGTTGTACTTGTCGCGCAGGGTGGGGGTCTGCTTGCGGTAGATCGAGGGGAC